>NZ_APNM01000020.1:0-59367 GCF_040361335.1 Salinisphaera sp. PC39
CCCTCGCGAAGGTGACGCAACAGCTTGAGCTTGTCGTCGTCGCTGATCCCGTCCTCGGCCGACTTGGCCGCTACGCCGGCAGCCTCCAGCCGCGCCAGCAACCGGTCCACCGGAATGCCGACCTCGTCCGCGAGCTGTTTAACCGTCGTTTGCGCCATCAATCACTCTCCGTTAGCCAAGTCCGCCCGAACAGGCCGAGTCGTCTATTCGGCCTTGGCTTCCTCGTCGGCGAACCAGTGCGCGCGCGCCGCCATGATCAATTCACCGGCGCGCTGCTCGTCCAGTCCGCTAATCTCGACCAATTCGTCCACACCCTGCTCGGCCAGATCCTCGCGGGTGACCACACCGTTGGCGGCCAGGTCCGCGGCAAGGGTTTCGTCCATGCCTTCCAAGGCCAGCAGGTCTTCGGCCGGCTCGGAGACGTCGCCGCCCTCGACCGAAGCGATCGCGCGGGTCAGGAGCACGTCCCGTGCCCGCGCCCGCAATTCCTCGACCACGTCCTCGTCGAACTCCTCGATCTCCAGGAGCTCGGCCGGCGGCACGTAGGCGATCTCGTCGACCGTGGTGAAGCCTTCCTGGACCAGGATCACGGCCACCTCGTCGTCGACATCGAGCTGCTCCCGGAACATCGTCTGGAGCTGCTCGCCCTCGGCCTCGCTCTTGGCGTCGGCCTCCTCGAGGGTCATCACGTTCAAGTCCCAGCCGGTCAGGTCCGAGGCCAGCCGGATATTCTGGCCGCCGCGACCGATCGCCTGGGCCAGCTTGTCCTCGGCGACCGCCAGATCCATGCTGCCGGCGTCCTCGTCCATCACGATGGACTCGACGTCGGCCGGCGCCATCGCGTTGATCACGAACTGCGCCGGGTTCTCGTCCCAGAGGACGATGTCGATGCGCTCGCCCGCCAGTTCGTTGGACACGCTCTGCACCCGCGAGCCGCGCATGCCGACGCAGGCGCCGACCGGGTCGATCCGGCGGTCCTTGGCCTGCACCGCGATCTTGGCGCGCAGGCCCGGATCGCGCGCGGCGCCGCGCAGCTCGATCAGGCCCTGCCCGACCTCCGGCACCTCGAGCTTGAACAGCTCGATCAGGAATTCCGGACGGGTCCGGGTCACGAAGAGCTGGGGGCCGCGCGGCTCGGTGCGCACATCGTACAGGTAACCGCGGACGCGGTCGCCCGGGCGCATCGGCTCGCGCGGAATCACTTCCTCGCGCGGGATGATGGCCTCGGCGTTGCCGCCCAGGTCCAGGATCACGGCACCGCGCTCCATGCGCTTGACCAGGCCCGTGACCAACTCGCCGACGCGGTCCTCGTACTGCTCGACCACCTGGGCGCGCTCGGCCTCGCGGACCTTCTGCACGATCACCTGCTTGGCCGCCTGCGCCGCGATCCGGCCGAACTCGACCGACTCCATCGGCTCTTCGACGAATTCGCCGGGCTGTATGTCCGGATGCGTCTTGCGCGCCTCCTCGAGGGAGATTTCGCGCTCGGGCTCCTCGATCGCGAGCGGCTCGCCCTCCTCGTCGGTGGCGCTCTCGTCGATCACTTCCCAGCGGCGGAAGGTCTCGTAGGCGCCCGTCTCGCGGTTGACCGACACGCGCACGGCGATATCGCCGCCATGCTTCTTGCGCGTGGCGGACGCCAGGGCCGCCTCGATCGCCTCGAAGATGATCTCCTTGTCGACGCCCTTCTCGTTGGAGACCGCCTCGGCGACGAGCAACACATTCTTGTTCATGACCTCGCCTCTCTAAAACGTCGGGACCCGTCGGGGTCCGTCGGCATCAATCGAATTCCGGCACCAGCCGCGCCTTGGCGATCGACGCGAACGGCAGCGTCACCGGCTCGCCGTCGCACTCCAAGCGCACGCCCTCGTCGTCGGCATCGCTGAGTACCCCGTTGAAGCGGCGCCGGCCCTCCAGGGGCGCATACAGCGTCACCCGGGCACGCTCGCCGAGGAAGCGCCGGAAATGGTCGGGCTTCGTCAGGGGCCGGTCCAGTCCCGGCGACGACACTTCCAGGCGGTAGGCCCCCGGCAGCGGGTCGGCGACGTCCAGGGCCGCGCTGACCTCGTGGCTGACGCGCTCGCAATCCTCCAGCACGATGCCTTCGGGCGCATCGATATAGAGCCGCAGGAGGCGATTGTCGCCGCTGCCCTCCAGCTCCAGATGCCATAGCTCGAAGCCGAGATCCTCGACCACCGGCTCCAGGATTTTTACCAGACGCTGCGACATACTGTTCCCGCCGCCCCGTCATCCACGGTGCCCGGTCGGCACCAATAAAAAAGCCCCGCATCGGGGGCCGGCGTTGGAGTCCCATGTTGGTAGCGGGGGCAGGATTCGAACCTGCGACCTTCGGGTTATGAGCCCGACGAGCTGCCAGACTGCTCCACCCCGCACCCGATGTGGCGGCATTGTACTCGCGCGATGTCGCTTTCGCAACAGACGGTCGGCCCATGCGAGTATTGCCCCTCGCGGTCGCCGTATCGGCCGTCAACGCCGCACCCTGGATTCATACGACCACGATAACGAGACAGGGTTCCGTCATCGTCCGGCCTCCGCGCGGGACGGGGCCCGACGCGGAGTGGAGAGATAATGAGCAGCCCCGATCTGAAGCGAGCCGTATGGGCATTGTGTCTCGTCACATACGCCGGTGGCACATGGGCCGGCGAGGACATGACCGGCGCGACCGTCCTGGACCCCGTCCGGGTGGAATCGCCCCGCCTCGAGCGCGACTGGCTGTCGACGCCGGCGGCACTGAGCGTGGTCGCGGGCGAGGACCTGGATCAGGGACGCCAGCACCTGCAGATGGACGAGCAGCTCGCGCGCGTGCCCGGCGTCTTCACCCAGAACCGCTTCAATTACGCCCAGGACCTGAGGCTGTCCATCCGCGGCTTCGGCGCGCGCTCCGCGTTCGGCATCCGCGGGGTCAAGCTGATCGTCGACGGCATCCCCGAGACGGTGGTCGACGGCCAGTCCCAGACCGATGCGATCGATCTCACCTCGGTCACGGAGATGGAAGTGATCCGCGGCCCCGCCTCGGCACTCTACGGCAACGCCACCGGCGGTGTGCTCGATATCGACACGTTCGATCCACCGCCGCGACGACTGGCCCGGCTGCGGCTGGATGCCGGCAGCTTCGGCTACGACCGCCAGAGCGTGCAGGCCGGACGGCAATACGAGGACTGGGGTTACGCCGTCAGCGCCTACAGCCTGGACTACGACGGCTATCGCGAGAACAACGAGGCCGAGCGCAAGCTGGCGAACGGCAAATTCAACGTCCGCCTGGGCGGCGACGCCACCCTGCAGGGCGTGGTCCGGTTGCTGGACGCGCCGGTGAGCGAGGACCCCGGCGGCCTCAAGATCGAGCAGGTCCGCGAGGACCGCAGCCAGGCCCGGCCCGAGAACCTGCTCTATGACAGCTATCAGGCGGCCGAACAGCGCACGTTCGGCCTGGTCTACCGCAACCCTGTCGGCGAGAACGACGAATTCACCGCGCGCGCGTTCCACACGCGGCGCGACCTGACCCAGTTACTGCCGTTCGAGAACGGGGGCATCGTGACCTTCGACCGCGCCTTCTTCGGCGGCGGCCTGCAGTACCGGGGCGATCTCGATACGGCCGGCCTGCCGGGCCGTTTCACGGCCGGCATCGACGTGGAGAAGCAGGAGGACGACCGCCGGCGTTTCGACAACGACGAGGGCGAGTACGGCGATCTGTCGCTGGACCAGATGGAGGAGGCGCGCGCGATCGGCGTCTATGCCCGTCATGTGCTGCCCCTCGGCGAGCGCTTCGAGCTCACCACGGGCCTGCGCTACGACGATATCCGTTTCGAGATCGACGACCGCTTTGAAGTGTCCGACCAGAACCCCGACGAATCCGGCCGCCGCGACTACGAGGAACTCAGCGGTAGCGTGGCCCTGGGCTATGCCCTGTCGGCGCGCCACCGGCTCTATGCGACGGTGGGCACCGCCTTCGAGACCCCCACCTTCACTGAGTTCGCCAATCCCGCCGGCGGCGGCTTCAATCCGGACCTGCAACCGCAGGAAGCCGTCAACTACGAAGTCGGGGCGCGCGGCTTTCTGCACGACCGCGCGCGCTATTCCCTGACCCTGTTCCGGGTCGAGGTCGAGGACGAACTGGTGGCCTTCGACGTGCCCGGCGACGACACCGACCGAGATTTCTTCGAGAACGCCGGCGAATCCGTGCGCAACGGCCTGGAAGCCCAGATCGAGGTGCTCCTGGCCGAGCGCTGGACCACCACCCTGGCCTTCACCTATTCGGACTTCGAGTTCGAGGAATTCGTCGACAGCGGGGGCAACGATGTCGCCGGCGAGCGTCTGCCCGGCATCCCCGAGAGCCAATTCTTCGCCGAGCTGGCCTATCGCTCGCCCGGCGCGTTCTTCGCGATCCTGGATGCCAGCGTTTACGACGAGCTTTATGCCGACAACACCAACGAGGTGAAGGTGGCCGGCTACGGCCTGGTCAACGCCCGGCTCGGCATCGAGGAACATCCCGGCCGCCGCACGCTGACCCTGTTCTTCGGGGTCAACAACCTGCTCGACGAGGCATATTTCACCAATATCCGGATCAACGCCTTCGGCGGGCGTTACTACGAGCCGGCGCCCGGTCGCAATCTCTACGCGGGGGTCAAGCTGGAACTCTAAGGCACGTCAATGCTTCCCGCCGGCGCGCGACGCACGCGGCAAGGATTGACCAACACCGGGACGACTAGCGTATTTCCTGGAAGGCGCGCAGGACGTCGCTGCGGGTGATCTGGCCGGCGAGGCGGTTGTCGTCCATCACCGGCAGGGACTTGAACGAGGTGTTGCGGAAGATACGGGCGACGTCGAGGATACTGGCGTCGGCATCGACCGTGATCACCTCCGGCGTCATGTACTCCGAGACATTGCCGCCCCATTCCTCGTGATAGCCGGCATCCATGGCCACCTGCAGGCAATCCTTCTCCGAGAGGAAGCCGACCACATTGCCCAGCTTGTCGGTGACCGGCGCGCCGCTGACGTTATTCTCCAGGAGCAGGTGGATGGCCCGCAGGACATCCGTCTCCGGCGTCAGATGCACCAAGCTGGCGGACATGTAGTCCTTGACCTCGACGGAATGCAGCATGCGCGTCACCCCCGATATTCGGGATCGGCGTCGCACCGATCCTTGCAGGCGCAATCGCCGCCGTTGAGGCCGCCGCAACTGCCCTTGATCTCGCGGCCCGTGAACATCACGCCCACGGCCATCGCCAGGACCACGAGGGACATGACGACGAAGGCGATGGCGGATACGGTGATTAGGGAATTCATGGCTTGTCACCTCGGGACATGTAGCGCTCGAACGCGGCGGTCGCGGTGCCAGTATACCCGTCGTCGTCGCCCGCGATAAACAAGGCCGCGAGGTCATGCTCGCGGGCGTATGCGAGCCCCGCGTCCGGGCCCAGCACGAGCAGCGCCGTGGCCAATCCGTCGGCGTCCGCCGCGGACCGCGCGATTACCGTCACCGAGCGCAGATCGTGGTCCGCCGGGCGTCCCGTGCGGGGGTCGATGGTGTGGGAATAGCGCTCGCCGTCGGCCTCGAAAAAGTCACGGTAATCCCCGGACGTGGTCATGCCGACACCGTCGATGCCGACGGTGCCGCGCAGGCGGCGCACGCCCGGCGTGGGCTCCTCGACCCCGATGGTCCAGGACTCGCCGCGGGCATTGCGACCCCGGCCGAAGAGTTCGCCGCCGAGCTCGACCAGGTAGCGATCCGCGCCGGCCGCGTCGAGCCGGTCCGCCAGGCGGTCGACCGTGTATCCCTGGGCGATGCCGTCCAGGCTCACCAGCACGCCCGCCCGCGCCTTGCGCAATGCCGGCGGCTCGCGCCGGGTCCCGATCATGTCGGGGCCGGTGCGGGCGCGCGCCTCGCGGATCGCGGCATCGCCCGGCACGTGCCGCGGACCTGCCGCCTCGGGGCCGAACCCCCACAGGCGCAAAAGCGGCGCCACGGTGATATCGAAGGCACCGTCCGTGCGGCGGCCGATCTCCAGGGAACGCGCCACCAGCTCGACGAGCTCGGCCGGCACCGGCACCCAACGTTCGGCGGGCGCCCCGTTGAAGCGGG
Source organism: Salinisphaera sp. PC39 (assembly GCF_040361335.1). Taxonomy (NCBI): domain Bacteria; kingdom Pseudomonadati; phylum Pseudomonadota; class Gammaproteobacteria; order Salinisphaerales; family Salinisphaeraceae; genus Salinisphaera; species Salinisphaera sp. PC39. The sequence continues at coordinate 6,101 of NZ_APNM01000020.1, forward strand.
CCAGATGGGAATCGTCGCGCCAGATGGAGAGCAATTCGTCGACGGCCGCGAGCTCGGCTTCGACGGTCGCGCGGAGTTTCGCCTCGTCGAGGCCGTCGGGCGGCGCGACCACCTGCACCGAGTAGGTCGTACCCTGCGCCGGCCCGGAAATCTCCAACACCTCCGGACCCGACTCGCAGGCCGCCAGCAAGGCGGCAAGACATAAGATTAACCACAGAGGCACAGAGGACACAGAGCGTGAGGAATCAAGTACGCAAAGAGCGTGGACAAGAAGGGATGATGACTTTCGTCGCCTTCTTCCTAACCCCTGCGCTCCTTGTCGCAAATCCTTTCAGTTCTCTTCCTCTGTGATCTCTGTGACTCTGTGGTTCACACGCTTAACCGCCGAAGTCGTCGAGCATGATGTTCTCGGGCTCGACGCCCAGGTCTTCCAGCATGTTGATCATGGCGGCGTTCATCACCGGCGGACCGCAGAGGTAATACTCGCAATCCTCCGGCGCCGGATGGTCCTTGAGATAGCGCTCGTACAGCACTTCGTGGATGAAGCCGGTATCGCCTTCCCAATTGTCCTCGGGCTTGGGATCGGACAACGCCACATGCCAGGTGAAATTGTCGTTCTCCGCCTCCAGCTCGTCGAAGTCCTCGACATAGAACATTTCGCGCTTGGAGCGGGCGCCGTACCAGAAGGTCATCTTGCGGTCGGTCTTGATGCGCCGCAACTGATCGAAGATGTGCGAGCGCATCGGGGCCATGCCGGCGCCGCCGCCGACGAACACCATCTCGGCGTCGGTTTCCTTGGCGAAGAACTCGCCGAACGGTCCGGCGATGGTCACCTCGTCGCCCGGCTCCAGCCCGAAGATGTAGGAGCTCATGATGCCCGGCGGCAGGTCCGGATTGTTGGGCGGCGGCACGGCGATACGCACGTTCAGCATGATGATGCCGCGCTCTTCCGGGTAATTCGCCATCGAATACGCCCGCGTCACCGGCTCGCGCACCACGGACTTGTAGCGCCAGAGATTGTGCTTGTCCCAGTCCTCGTGGAAGCGCTCGTCGATCTTGAAGTCCTTGAATTCGACCTCGTGCGGCGGGCAGGTGATCTGGATGTAGCCGCCGGCGCGGAAATCGACGTGCTCGCCCTCCGGCAACTCCAGGACCAACTCCTTGATGAACGTCGCGACGTTATCGTTGGAGCGCACGCGGCAGGTCCACTGCTTGACCCCGAAGACCTCCTCCGGGACCCGGATCTTCATGTCCTGCTTGACCGTGACCTGGCAGGACAGGCGCTCGCCCTCGCGGGCCTCGCGCTTGCTGATGTGCTGTTCCTCGGTGGGCAGGATGGCACCGCCGCCCTCCATCACCTTGACCCGGCACTGGGCGCAGGTGCCGCCGCCGCCGCAGGCGGACGAGACATACAGCTTGGAGTCCGCCAGCGCCCCCAGCAGCTTGCTGCCGACCGGTGCCTGGATAGTCTTCTCGCCGTTGATCTCGATGTCGACGTTGCCGGTTGCGACCAGCCGCGACTTGGCCAACAGGATCACCATCACCAGCGACAGCACCACCCCGGTGAAGACCCCGACACTGAGACCGATTTGCGCTATTTCACCCATATTTCGCTCTGCCGAATATGAACCACAGAGGCACAGAGATCACAGAGAATATTCATTCGCGCATATCTCCGCTCTGTGCCCTCTGTGCCTCTGTAGTTAATTCTCTTTACAGCTGGATGCCCGAGAAGGCCATGAAGCCCAGGGACATGAGGCCCACGGTGATGAACGTGATGCCCAGCCCCTGCAGGCCGTCCGGCACGTCCGAGTACTTGAGCTTCTCGCGCACGCCCGCGAGCGCGGCGATCGCCAGCGCCCAGCCGATGCCGCTGCCCATGCCGTAGACCACGCTCTCGCCGAAGCTGTAGTCGCGCTCGACCATGAACAGCGAGCCGCCGAGGATGGCGCAGTTCACGGTGATCAGCGGCAGGAAGATACCCAGGGCGCTGTACAGCGCGGGCACGAAGCGGTCCAGGAACATCTCCAGGATCTGGACCATGGCCGCGATCACGCCGATGTAGCTCAGCAGGCCCAGGAAGGACAGGTCCACGTTGGGCAGCCCGGCCCAGGCCAGCGCGCCCTCCTTGAGCAGGTGCTGGTAGATCAGGTTGTTCACCGGGACCGTCAGGCCCTGCACCACGATCACCGCGATGCCCAGGCCGATCGCGGTCGAGATCTTCTTGGACAGCGCCAGGAAGGTGCACATGCCCAGGAAAAAGGCCAGGGCCAGGTTCTCGACGAAGATCGCCTTGATCAGGAGGCTCAGATACTGTTCCATCGCGTTCGCTCTCGAATGCCGTCGGGTTCGCCGGAATACCGGGTCACATGACCTCGGTGCGGTGGACCTGGTGGATCTGGTAGTCGGCCTTCTCCACCTGCTCGCTCTTCCAGGTCCGCAGCCCCCAGATGAAGAAGCCGATGATGAAGAACGCGCTCGGCGGCAGCAGCATCATGCCCACCGGCTCGTACCAGCCGCCGGCGCTGGCCAGCGGCAGGAGCTGGTAGCCCAGCAGCGAACCGGAGCCGAAGAGCTCGCGCAGCGTGCCCACCACGATCAGGATCAGGCTGTAGCCCAGGCCGTTGCCGATACCGTCCAGGAACGACAGCATCGGCGGCTCCTTCATGGCGAAGGCCTCGGCCCGGCCCATCACGATGCAGTTGGTGATGATAAGACCCACGAACACCGACATCTGCTTGGCCAGGTCATAGGCGAAGGCCTTCATCACCTGGTCCACCACGATCACCAGCGAGGCGATGATGGTCATCTGCACGATGATGCGGATGCTGGACGGGATGTGGTTGCGGATAAGGCTGACCGACAGATTCGAGCAGGCCACCACGGCCGTCAGCGCCGCGCACATCAACAGGGAGGTGGCGAGCTGGGTGGTGACGGCCAGCGCCGAGCAGATACCGAGCACCTGCAGGGCGATGGGGTTGTTGTTGAACAACGGGTCGGTCAGGACCTTGGTCGCTTGATTCGCCATGGTTACCTCTGCCTCTACGTCCTATACCGATTCGGATTGCTCGCGGATGCGGTCGAGGAACGGCTCGAAACCGCGCTCGCCCAGCCAATAGTGGATCATGCTCGAGACACCGCGGCTGGTGAGGGTCGCGCCGGACAGGCCGTCGACCTTGTGTTCCTTCTGCGGCGTGTCCGGACCGACGGCGCCCTTGATCACGCTGAGCCGGACCTCGCCGTCCTCGCCATAGACCTTCTTGCCGTCCCAGAGCGCCCGCCACTTCGGATTCTCGACCTCGCCGCCGAGGCCGGGGGTCTCGCCCTGCTCGTAGAACTTGAGACCGATCACGGTGTTGGCGTCCGGCTCCAGGGCCAGGAAACCGTACATCGTGGACCACAGGCCATAGCCGTGGACCGGTAGGATGATGGCCGAGAGCTCGCCGTTCTCGTCACGCGCCAGGTACACCTCGGCATATTTGGCGCGCCGCTTGATCCCGGCGATGTCTTCGCCGCGCGGCACGTTCACGCTCATCTGCGGATCGCGGGCGGCCTCGCGCTGGTCGTATTCCGCCGGATCGATGTCCTCGGCGAACTCGCCCGTCTCCAGGTTCACGATGCGCGGCTCCAAACGCTCGTTGAACACCTCATTCACGTCGTCGCCCGGCTGGTACAGCTCGGCGACCTGCAGGATGTTGCGGCGCTTGTCGATCTGCGCGTTGGCCACTTGCAACGGCTTGAGATACACCGCCGAGGCCGCCACGAACACGGAGCAGACCAGGCAAACCGCCAGCGCGAACACGACGATGTAGGCGACGCCGTCACGGGAGAATGTCAGCAGTCCGGGCATGGCGTCACTCCGCGGCGGCGACCGGCTCGCCGCCCGTGTCGGGCGCCGATTCCGCGGCGGCCCGGGTGCGGCGCTGCCGGCGCCGGATATTGGATTGGGTCACGAAATAGTCGATCAGCGGCGCGAAGATGTTGGCGAACAGGATCGCCAGCATGATGCCCTCCGGGAAGGCCGGATTGACCACGCGGATCAGGCCGGTCATCACGCCGATCAGGATGCCGAAGGCCAGCCGCCCGGTGTTGGTCATGGCCGCGCTCACCGGGTCGGTGGCCATGTAGACCGTGCCGAAGGCGAAGCCGCCGATCACCAGGTGCCAGTACCAGGGCACCCCGAACATCGCGTTGGTATCGCTGCCGACCATGTTGAACAGGCCGGTGATCGCGACCAGCCCGATCACGCAGCCCAGCATGATCCGCCACGACGCGATCCGCGTGTAGAGCAGGAAGGCCGCGCCGAACAGGATCGCCAGGGTCGAGGTCGAGCCCAGCGAACCCTGGATGTCGCCCAGGAAAGCGTCCCACCAGGTGACCTGGGCGGCGATGCCCGCGATGCCCTCGGTGGCGCCGATACCCAGGGGGGTGGCCCCCGAGAAGCCGTCCACCGCGGTCCAGACGGAATCGCCGGACATGTAGGCCGGGAAGGCGAAGAACAGGAAGGCGCGACCGGTCAGGGCCGGGTTCAGGAAGTTCTTGCCGGTGCCGCCGAATACCTCCTTGCCGACCACCACGCCGAAGGTGATGCCCATCGCCACCTGCCACAGCGGGATCGCCGGCGGCAGGGTCAGGGTGAACAGGATGGAGGTGACGAAGAAGCCCTCGTTGACCTCGTGGTTGCGCACCGCGGCGAACAGCACTTCCCACAGGCCGCCCACGATGAAGGTGACCATGTAGGCCGGCAGGAAATACCACAGGCCGTGCGCGAAGTTGTCCCAGAAACTGGTCGGGTCGTAGCCGACGCCGAACAGGTGGAGCGGAATCCGGCGCCAACCGTCGACGTCGGCCAGCCCCATGTCCGCCATCGCCATGTTGGCCTGGAAACCGGTGTTCCAGCAGGCCATGAACATGCAGGGGAAGGTGGCCAGCCAGACGTAGATCATCACCCGCTTCAGGTCGATGCCGTCGCGTACGTGCGGCGCGGTGCGGGTGGTGTCCGACGGCGAATAGAAGAAGGTGTCCACCATCTCGTAGACGGCGTAATACTTCTCCAGCTTGCCGCCCTTGGCGAACAGCGGATGAATGCGGTCGAGAAAATTGCGAAGGCGTGCCATGGCGTATCTTCGGCTCCCCGCGCCGCGCCCGTCGGGCGCCGCCGCGGTTACGGCCCTATCCCTCCTTCTCGATCAGTTCAAGACTGGCCCGCAGATGGGGCCCGAAATCGTATTTGGCGACGTCGACGAACGACAGCAGCGCCACGTCCTCCTCGTCCAGCTCCATGCAGCCCAGGGCCTGCGCGCTGTCCGTGTCCCGCACCACCAACGCCCGCAGCAACTGGGTCGGCAGGATGTCCAGCGGCATCACCTCCTCGTAGTTGCCGATCGGCACCATCGCGCGCGGACTGCCGTTCTGCGTGGTGGTGAAGCGGTACTCCGAGGGCCGCAGCAGGCTGGATATGAATACGTTGATCTTGGAGAACTTGTTGCGTCCCGGCCGCAGCCATCCCATGAACTCGCGCTCGCGCTCCTCCGGCAGCACGGTGATCTGGGTGTGATAACGGCTCAGGTAGGTGCCCCAGCCGGCGGCACGGCGGCCCGAGAGCACCGAGCCCGAGATGGCCCGCGCCTCGCCGGGCTCGAGCTCCTCGCGCAGCAGGTCCTCGGTATTGGCGCCCAGGCGCGTGCGCAGCAGCCGGGGCCGCTCCACGCTGGGCCCGCCGAGGGCGATCACGCGGGAGACGTCGATCCGCCCCTCGGTGAACAGCGTGCCCAGGGCGATCACGTCCTGGTAGCCGATGTGCCAGACACGGGTCTCGGCATCCACCGGGTCCAGGTAATGGATGTGCGTGCCCACCAGACCGGCGGGATGCCGCCCGGCGAACTCCGCCACCTGCCAGCCGCCGCCCTCCGGCACCGGGATATCGGCATCGGGCGCGGTGCACAGGAAACGCTTGCCGTCGGTGAGACGCGCCAGCACGCGCAGGCCGTTGACGAAATCCTCGCGGCGCTCGCCGACCACCACCTGCGGGTCCGCGGCCAGCGGATTGGTGTCGATGGCGGTGACGAAGATCGAGCGCGGCACGCTGCCCGGTGCCGGCACCTTGCTGTAGGGCCGGGTCCGCAGCGCCGTCCACAGGCCGGAATCGATAAGACGCCGCTGAACGGCATCGCGATCGAGCGTATCCAGACGATCGGCCGCCACGGGCTCGAATCCCGCGGCATCGTCCTCCCGGCCGTCCAGGCGGATGACCACCGATTGCAACGCCCGCTTGTGACCGCGGTTGATCGCGGTGATCTCGCCCGAGCCGGGCGCGGTGTAGAACACGCCCGGGGTCTTCTTGTCCTCGAACAGGGCCTGACCGAGGGTAACGCGGTCACCCTCCGACACCATCATGGTCGGTTTCATGCCGACGTAGTCGCGACCGACCACCGCCACAGACCCTACCGTCGGCGCCGCCTCGATGACCTGCTCCGGCGCCCCGCTGATGGGCAGATCGAGCCCTTTCCTGATGGTGAAACGCATTAGTTTGGTTGTCCCGAATCCTGCGAACCCGCTGGTCGCGACCGCATGCCGCCGGCATGCCCTGTCGCGGCGGCCACTACTCTGGTACCGACGGCGTTGTCGGCGTCTCCTCGGCGGCTTCGTCCGCCGCCGGGGCTTCCTGATCCTCGAGCAATTCGGCGCCCGGCGCCTGCAACCGCTCGGTGACGCTGTCCTCGCCGCCGCCGACCCCGCTCACGAGATAGGCGAGCGACAGGCTCACGGCGAAGAACACGGTGGCCAGGGCGGCGGTCGCGCGGCTCAGGAAGTTGGCCGAGCCGCGAGCGCCGAAGACGGTGCCGGACGCGCCGCTGCCGAAGGCGGCGCCGGCATCGGCACCCTTGCCGTGCTGGATGAGGATCAGGCCGACCAGGGATACTGCGATCAGCACCTGTATCACGACCAGAATGGTGTAGAGCATCGATGACCCGTCGGACTTGGGTGGTTGCCGTATCCGCAGCGCGCGCCCGCCGACGGCGGCCACGGGCTACGGATCAATCAATCAAGCGCCGGCGATCCCGAGGAAGGACGCGGCGTCCAGGGACGCACCCCCGACCAGACCGCCGTCGACATCCGCGCCCGCGAACAACTCCGCGGCATTGTCGGGCTTGACGCTGCCGCCGTAGAGGATGCGAACGCGATTCGCGAGTATATCATCCTCGGCGGCGATTTGGGCCCGCAGGAACGCGTGCGCGGCCTGAGCCTGCTCCGCCGTCGCGCTACGGCCGGTGCCGATCGCCCAGACCGGCTCGTAGGCCACGACCGCGCGCTCGAATGCGGCGACACCGCTCTCCGCGAGCACGGTACCCAATTGCCGGCGCAGTACCTCTTCGGTGGCGTCGGCCTCGCGCTGGGCCAGGGTCTCGCCGACGCACAGCACCGGAATCAGACCCGCCTCCTGGGCCAGCGCGAACTTCTCGGCGACGATCTCGTCGTCCTCGCCGTAGAGCGCGCGCCGCTCGGAATGACCCACGATCACGTGGCTGCAGCCGACGTCCGCGAGCATGGTCGCGCTCACCTCGCCGGTGAAGGCACCCGGACCGGCCTTGTCGCACACATTCTGGGCGCCCACCGCCAGACCGCAATCGCCGGCGCGCCGCGCCAGGCGCTCGATCTGGACGAACGGCGGACAGATCAGCAGGTCGGTGTCGCCCCGCTCGCCGGCACCGCCCGCAAGGGCGTCCGCGAACGCATCCACCTGTTCCAGGCTGCCGTGCATCTTCCAATTGCCGGCGACCAATCGGCGTCGAGCCATACGATCACTCCATCCCTCGGGTTTCAAGGTGGCGCAAGGCTAGCACACCCGCGCCCGCGCGAACCGGTCACGCCCGCCGCGCGGCGGCCTCCCGGACGGTATCGGCGACCCGCTCCGCGGCGGCGCGCACGGCCGACTCGTCGACGCCTTCCACCATCACCCGGATCAGCGGCTCGGTGCCCGACGGCCGCAGGAGGACGCGGCCGTCGCCGTCGAATCCGCTCTCCACCGAATCCACGGCCGCGGTGACGTCCGCGTCGCGCAAGAGGCCGTCGGCCAGGCCGTTGGCGACCGGTACGTTGATCAGGACCTGCGGGCATTTCTCGACATCCGCCACCAGACCGCGCAACGGCTCCCCTCTCGCAACCATGGCCGCCAGCACCTGCAGCGCGGAGACGATACCGTCACCGGTGGAGGTGCGGTCCAGGCAGAGGATGTGCCCCGAGGACTCGCCGCCGAGATTGCCTTCGACCGCCAGCAGACGCTCGAACACATAGCGGTCGCCCACCTTGGCCCGTTCGAAGCCGATACCGGCGCGCGCCAGGGCCCGCTCCAGCCCCAGGTTGCTCATCAGCGTACCCACCACGGGGCCGCGCAGCGCCGCCTCGGCCTGGCGGGCGCGGGCGATCACGTAGAGGAGCTGGTCGCCGTCGACCACCGCGCCGGCGTCGTCGACCATGATGCAGCGATCCCCGTCGCCGTCCAGCGCGATGCCGACGTCGGCCCCGCTCTCGCGTACGACCGCGCATAAGGTATCCACGTGGGTCGAGCCGCAGTCACGGTTGATATTGAGGCCGTCCGGCTCGTCGGCGATCGCCGTGACCTCGGCGCCCAGCTCGCGGAAGACATCGGGCGCCACGTGGTAGGAGGCGCCGTTGGCACAGTCCACCACCAGCTTCAGGCCCTTCAGGGACGCATCGTCCAATCGGAAGCTGGACTTGCAGAACTCGATGTAGCGCCCCGGTGCGCTCTCCAGGCGGCGCGCCCGCCCCAGTTCGGCGGGCGCCACGCACGTCACGGGCTGTTCCAGCCGCGCCTCGATGTTGGACTCGACCGCGTCCGGCAGCTTGCGGCCGTCGCCGGAGAAGAACTTGACGCCGTTGTCCACGAACGGATTGTGCGAGGCGCTGATCACCACGCCGGCGGCGGCGCGGAAGGTGCGCGCCAGATAGGCGATGGCGGGCGTCGGCATGGGCCCCACCAGCAGCACATCGACCCCGGCCGCGGCGAACCCCGCCTCCAGGGCGGATTCGAACATGTAGCCCGACAGCCGCGTGTCCTTGCCGATCAGGACCCGCGGCCGCTCGCCACCGGTCTCCGCGGTCAACTCACGCCCCGCGGCCCAGCCGAGCCGGAGCAGGAAATCGGGGGTCATCGGCGGCTCGCCGACCGTGCCCCGGATACCGTCGGTGCCGAAATAGCGTCGTGTCATTGCGGGACGTGATTGGTGATTCGTGACTGGTGATTCGTTGCCGGGATGGGCCGGCCCTATGGCGCCATCATTTCAAATCCTGCACCACAAATCACGGATCACGTACTTCCCAGGCGATATCCACGGCTTGGCGCGTGGCGGCCACGTCGTGCACGCGCACCAGCCTGGCACCGCGTGTCACCGCGATTGCGGCGGCGGCCAGGCTGGCGGGCAGGCGTTCCTTGGCGGGTATGTCGCCCAGCAAGTGCGCGAACATAGACTTGCGCGACACCCCCACCAGCAGGGGCGGACCCAGCTCGACCAGCTCGGGCAGGCGCCGCAGCAGCGCCAGGTTGTGTGCCAGGTTCTTGCCGAAGCCGAAGCCCGGATCGACGACCAGGCGCTCGCGCGGGATACCCGCCCGGACGCAGGTCTCGATGCGTTCCGTCAGGAAATCGCGGACGTCCAGCACAACGTCGCTATAGTTCGGCGAGGACTGCATGGTGCGCGGGCGACCCTGCATGTGCATCAGGCAGACCCCGGCCCCGGTCTCGGCGGCGGCGGCCAGGGCGCCGGGCTCGCGCAGCCCGCGCACATCGTTGATCAGGTCGGCGCCGGCGGCGCAGGCGGCACGCATCACGCCGGGCTTGACCGTGTCGATGGAGATCACCGCACCGGTACGCGGGCGCAGCGCCTCGATGACCGGCAGCACGCGTTCGAGCTCAAGGGCCTCGTCGACCGGCTCGGCCCCGGGCCGGGTGGACTCGCCGCCGATATCGACGATATCCGCCCCCTCTTCCACCATCGACAGCGCGCGCCTGACGGCACGGTCGATGTCGTCGTGCTCGCCGCCGTCGGAGAAGGAATCGGGGGTGACGTTGAGCACGCCCATGACCGCCGGGCGTCCCAGGTCGAGTGTCCTGTCTCGGCAGATCAGTTTCATGGCGGACTACGGCGGGGCGCGGAGCGCGCGTCGTCGCGCCGACTCCACGCCCCCGGCCGGTCGGATGAAGCGTCAGGACTGGCGGTGATGCGCCGGGCTGGGTACCCCGTCGTCGCCGCCGGGCTTGGGCCGGGGCGACTTGTCGCCGCCGGCGGCCTGCGGCGACCCGCCGCCGGGCCCGGACTCGTCGGAGTCGTTCCAGTGCTGCGGTGGTCCCGGCTCGTGGCCCTGCATGATCTCGTCGATCTGCTTGCGATCGATGGTCTCGTACTTCATCAGCGCATCCGCCATCAGATGCAGCTTGTCCATGTTGTCCTCGAGGATCTGCTTCGACCGCCGGTAGCAGTCGTCCACGATCGCGCGGATTTCCTCGTCGATGGCGTGCGCCGTTTCGTCCGAGATGTGCTTGTGCTGGGTCACCGACTTGCCGAGGAAGACCTCGTCGTCGTCGGAGCCGTAGGCCAGCGGCCCCATGCGATCGGACAGACCCCACTTGGTGACCATGTTGCGGGCGATCTCGGTCACGCGCTCGATGTCGTTGGAGGCGCCCGTGGTCACCGCCTCCTTGCCGAAGATCAGCTCCTCGGCGAGACGACCGCCGAACAGCGAGCAGATCTGGCTGATCAATCGCTGCTTGGAGTAACTGTACCGGTCCTCCTCGGGCAGGAACATGGTCAGGCCCAAAGCCCGCCCGCGCGGCACGATGGTCACCTTGTGCACGGGATCGTGCTGGGGCACGGACAGGCCGATGATGGCGTGGCCGGCCTCGTGGTAGGCCGTGAGCTTCTTCTCGTCCTCGCTCATGACCATGGACCGCCGCTCGGCGCCCATCATGATCTTGTCCTTGGCGCGCTCGAAGTCCTCCTGGTCGACCAGGCGCTTGTCCGCGCGCGCCGCGAACAACGCGGCCTCGTTCACCAGATTGGCCAGATCGGCGCCGGAGAAGCCCGGCGTGCCACGCGCCAGCACCCGCACGTCGATGCTGTCCTGCACCGGCACCGTCTTCATGTGGACCTTCAGGATCTGCTCGCGGCCGCGCACGTCGGGTAGCGGCACCACCACCTGGCGGTCGAAGCGGCCCGGACGCAGCAGCGCCGGGTCCAGGACGTCCGGGCGGTTGGTGGCCGCGATCACGATCACGCCCTCGTTGCCCTCGAAGCCGTCCATCTCCACCAGGAGCTGGTTCAGGGTCTGCTCGCGCTCGTCGTGACCGCCGCCCAGGCCGGCGCCGCGATGGCGGCCGACCGCGTCGATCTCGTCGATGAAGATGATGCAGGGGGCGTGCTTCTTGGCCTGCTCGAACATGTCGCGCACGCGCGAGGCGCCCACGCCCACGAACATCTCCACGAAGTCGGAACCGGAGATGGTGAAGAACGGCACCCCGGCCTCGCCGGCGATGGCGCGCGCCAGCAGCGTCTTGCCGGTGCCGGGCGGCCCGACCATCAGGACACCGCGCGGGATCTTGCCGCCCACGCGCTGGAACTTGCCGGGATCGGACAGGAACTCGACCAGTTCCTGCACCTCGCCCTTGGCCTCCTCGACACCGGCGACGTCGTCGAAGGTGATCTTCACCTGGTCGGCGGCCATCATCCGGGCCTTGCTGCGGCCGAAGGACATCGCGCCGCCGCCGCGGCCGCCGCCCTGCATCTGGCGCATGAAGTAGATCCAGACGCCGATCAGCAGCAGGAACGGGAACCAGGAGATCAGGATCTGCTTGAGGAAGGAGCCGTCGTCCGGCGGCTCGCCGGTGACCTCGACGTTGTGTTCGAGCAGGGTACCGATCATCGCCTTGTTGTCCGACTCGGGACTGAAGGTGACGAAACGGGTGCCCGAATCGAGTTGCCCCTCGATTCGCTTGTCCTTGATATGGACCTGCTGCACGCTGCCCTGCTCCACCTGCTCGATGAAGCGGGAATAGCTGATCTCCTGGCCACTGCTGTTGCTGGGGGCGAAGCTGGAGAACACGCTCATCAGCACCAGCGCGATCACCACCCAGAGCAGCAGGTTCTTGGCTAACTCGTTCAACGCGTTCTTCCCCGGTCCGGACCAGCGGACCGTTTCAAATGGTATCTCTCACCGCCACGGCCCGAGTATAAATCATACGGTCCCGTACGGTCCCGGCCCCGCCCGATCAGCCGCGCCAGCCGCGGCCCAGCAGGTACTGTTCGCGGCTGGCGTCGCGCGAGGCCTCCGGCTTGCGCACCATGGTGCGCTCGAAGCGCCGACGCATATCCGCCAGCAGGGCGTCGAAGCCCTCGCCCTGAAACACCTTGACCAGCATGTCGCCGCCGGGTTTCAGGGCCTCGCCGCAGAAATCCAGCGCCAGCTCGGCCAGGTGCATCACGCCCATCTGGTCGACGACCGACACACCACTCAAGTTGGGGGCCATATCGGAAAGCACAAGGTCCGCGCTGTCGCCGGCCAGGGCCTCGTGCACGGCGTCCAGGCCGGCCTGCTCGGCGAAATCGGCGTGGATCACGGTGACGCCCGCGACCGGCGCCATTTCCAGGCGGTCGATGGCGATCACGCGGCCGTCGCCGCGCAGGGCGCGCGCGCAATACTGGCTCCAGCCGCCCGGCGCGGCGCCGAGATCCACGATGGTCATACCCGGCCGGACCAGGCGGTCCCGCTCGTCGATCTGCGACAGCTTGAAGACCGCGCGCGAGCGCCAGTCGCCGGCGGCGGCGGCGCGCACGTACGGATCGGCCTTGTGGGCCGCCAGCCAACGTTTGGTATCGCGGCGTTTGCTCAAGGGTTAGACTCCTCGCCCGATCAACAGTACGGCACGCGCATGGATCTGGACGCCGACACCCGCCTCGCGCTCAAGCGCCGGGCGCATCATCTCAAGCCCGTGGTACAGACCGGCGCCGCGGGGCTGACCGACGCCGTGCTCGCCGAGATCGAGCGCGCCCTGTTCGACCACGAGCTGATCAAGCTCAAGCTGGCGGCCGGGGACCGCGCGGAGAGGCGGGCGATGGTGGAACGCATCTGCACCGAGCTGGACGCGGCCTGCGTGCAGACCATCGGCCATACCGCGACGATCTACCGGCCGCGCCCGGAAGAAGCCTGAGACGCGCGGCGCGCTACTCGTAGCGTACCCCCACGATCTCGAACGTACGCTCGCCGCCGGGGACGTCGACCTCGACCACGTCGCCCTCGTTCTTGCCTATGAGCGCCCGCGCGATGGGCGAGGCGAACGACAACCGGCCCTCCTTGATGTCGGCCTCGTCCTCGCCGACGATCTGGTAGGTCAGCTCGTCGCCGGAATCGTCGTCCACCAGCTCGACCGTGGCGCCGAAGATCACGCGGCCGCCGGCACGGGCCCCGGCGCTGACCACGTCCACGATCTGGGCGTTGGCGAGCTTGCCCTCGATCTCGGCGATACGCGCCTCGGCGAAACCCTGCTCTTCCTTGGCGGCATGGTATTCCGCGTTCTCGCGCAGGTCGCCATGCGCACGCGCCTCCTCGATCGCTTTCACGATACGTGGGCGCTCCACGCTCTTGAGCCGCTTGAGTTCGGCACGCAGGGCTTCCGCCCCGCGCTGCGTCAGCGGGGTCTTGTCCATCGTCGACCTACCTCCGTCGATACGGCCGCCGTCCCGCGGCGGCCGCGGAAACGAATGATCTCAACCGGGGTCGGGATACAGCGGGAAAGGCTATCGGGCCCGGGCAATGCAACCGAGGCCCGCCAATACACCCGGCGAGCCGGTCCCCCCGGCATCCGGCCTTCCGGCGAAGCCTAGCAACGCCCCGCCCGGAAGTCGAGGCGTCAGGCCAGCGGCAGCCGGTCCAGTGCGATGCCGACGAATACCACCATGCCCAGATAATTGTTGTGCAGAAAGGCGCGGAAACAGGCGTCGCGATCGCGGCCGCGGATCAACCACTGGTGGTAGACCGCGATCGCCGCCGCCGCGGCGAGCCCGATGTAGTACACCGGCCCCAGCCCGAACGCGAGGCCGGCGGCGACCAGCAGCGCCAGGAATACCGCCTGGAAGACGCCGATCCACAACCGGTCGTGGCGGCCCCAGAGCACGGCGGTCGATTTCACCCCGATGCGCAGGTCGTCGTCGCGGTCGACCATGGCGTACATGCTGTCGTAGACCAGCGCCCATACCAGCGTGGCGGCGAAGACCAGCCACGCCGCGGCCGGCACCGTGCCGGTGACCGCCGCGAAGGCCATGGGTACCGCCCAGGCGAAGGCCGCGCCCAGGAACATCTGCGGCCAGTGGGTCGCGCGCTTGGTGAAGGGGTACAGCACCGCCAGCCCGGCACCGACGAACGACAGCAGGACGGTCAGGCGGTTGAGCAGCAGCACCAGGGCGAAGGCGGCCAGACAGAGCCCCGCGAACAGGGCGACCGCTTCCGCCACGCCCATCTCGCCGGTGGCCAGAGGCCGGGCCTTGGTGCGGCGCACGTGCGGATCGATCCGGCGGTCGGCCACGTCGTTGATCACGCAGCCGGCCGAGCGCATCAGGACGCAGCCGAGCAGGAAGACCGCCAGCGGCAACAGCGGCGGCACGCCATCGGCGGCCAGCCAGAGCGCCCAGAGCATGGGCCACATCACCAGGAAAATGCCGATGGGACGGTCCAGGCGCGTCAGCCGCAAATAGCGGTCGATGCGTCCCGCCGTCGCCACGCCGTCCGTCATGTCGCCTCCCGGGGTCCGTGTGAGGTATCCGCGGCCGTCCCGGTCTTCTTCCGGGACGGCCCCGGCCTGGACGCGCCAGTGTCCCGTCTCATAAGCAAGCTTGCATTGCGCGCGGCGTTGCCGGACGCGCCGATGGACTCGCACTCATGAGACAAGCCACTTATAGGACGGGACACTAGCACGCGGCGACCGCTTAGGCACGGGTGCCCAGGCATGGTAGCTTTGCCGGCCCGGCCCCGGCCGGAAGACGATCCCAACAAAGGTATGAACGATGTCCGCACCCTCGCGTTCCGGCGGCGAGCCGATCGAAGACCGGCGACAGTTGGTGACGTACTTCGAGCAGGGTTGCAAGGAGCCGGCCGACTGGCGCCTGGGCACCGAGCACGAGAAATTCCTGTTCCGCCTGGACGATCGCTCGCCCCTGCCCTACGAGGGCGAGGCCGGCGTCGGCGCCTTCCTGGAGGCACTCACCCGCTACGGCTGGGAGCCGCTACGCGAGGACGGCCGGGTGGTGGCCCTGCGCATGGGCGGCTGCCACATCACGCTGGAGCCCGGCGGCCAGCTCGAGCTGGCCGGCGCCCCCCTGGAAACCATCCACCAGGCCTGCGCCGAGGTCCACGAGCATCTGGCCCAGGTCAAGACGGTCGCCCAGACTTTGGGCGTGGGTCTGATCGGCCTCGGTTTCGCGCCCAACTGGCGACGCGACGAGGTGCCGTGGATGCCCAAGCAGCGTTACGACATCATGCGCCGCTACATGCCCACGCGCGGCGATCTCGGCCTGGACATGATGCTGCGCACCGCCACCGTCCAGGTGAACCTGGACTACGCGTCCGAGGCCGACATGGTGCGCAAGTTCCGGGTCGGGCTCGCCCTGCAGCCGGTGGCCACGGCCCTGTTCGCCAACTCGCCGTTCACCGAGGGCCGGCCCAACGGCTTCCTGAGCTACCGCAGCCAGATCTGGACCGATACCGACCCCGACCGCTGCGGCATGCTGCCCTGGGCGTTCGAATCCGGCATGGGCTTCGAACGCTACGTCGACTACGCCCTGGACGTGCCGATGTACTTCGTGCACCGCGACGGCCGCTACATCGACGCCGCGGGCCAGTCCTTCCGCGACTTCCTGGACGGCCGCCTGCCGGCCCTGCCCGGCGAGCGTCCGACCCTGGGGGACTGGGACGACCACCTGACCACCATCTTTCCCGAGGTACGGCTGAAGCGCTTCATGGAAATGCGCGGCGCCGACGGCGGCCCCTGGCGCCGACTCTGCGCCCTGCCCGCGCTATGGGCCGGCCTGTGCTATGACACCGCGTCCCTGGACGCGGCGTGGGAACGGGTCAAGGACTGGACCGAGGAGGAGCGCGACACCCTGCGCCGCGAGGTGCCGCGCACCGGTCTGGGGACGCCGTTTCGAGGCGGCACCGTGGCCGACCTCGCCAGGGACGTACTCGCGATCGCCCGGCAGGGCCTGGAACGTCGCGATCGCCGCGATGCCATCGGTCGCGACGAAAGCCACTTTCTGGATCAGCTCGACGAGATCGCCGACAGCGGCCGCAGCCAGGCGCAGGTACTGCTCGACGCCTACGAAGGGCGTTGGGGCCAACGCGTCGATCCCGTCTTCGACGAATATGCGTATTGAGGGAGGACGGGCGAGAGCAAGGGGCTCAGCGGAACAGGACCTCGATGCGGCGGACGGCGGGCATGCGCTCGGCCAGCGCCGCGTAACGCCGCTGCAACCCGGCCGCGCCCTCCGCCTGCGCCTCGGCCTCCGCCAGGGGCATGAGCACCTCCACGTCGATGGCCTCGTCCAGGTAGTGCAGGGTCACGCGCTGGATCGAGTCCGCACCGGGGAAATCGCGCCAGGCGGCCCGCAGGTCCGCCACCACCGCCTCGCGCAGCGGCAGATCGTAGGCCGCGGGCGCATCCGCGTGGCCGTCCGGCTCGATATGGATGCAGATATCGGCGATCTCATCCACGTGATCGACCAGGCGGGCGCTGATCGCCTCGCTGATGCGGTGGGCCTCGGTGAGGCTGATGTACGGGTCGACCATCACGCCCACGTCGGCGAACGCCTCGTGGCCACCCATGGTCCGGGTCCGTAGCCGGCGCATGCGGCGCACGCCCGGCACCGATGCGATATGGCGCCGGACCACGGCGAGCCGATCCGGCTCCAGGCCGGTATCCACCAGCTCGCGCAGACTCTGCCAGGTGTAGCGGACCCCCACCCCGGCCAGCATGACCGCGATCACGATCGCCCCGGCGGCGTCGAGATAGGGCATGCCGGCCATGCTCCCGCCGATCGCGGCCAGGGCCGCCACCGAGGACAGGGCGTCGCTACGGTGATGCCAGGCGTTCGCCTCCAGCAGCGGCGAGCGCGTGCGGCGCGCGGCGCGGATGGTGTACCAGTAGATGCCCTCCTTGAGGGCCAGCGACGCGGCGGCCACGATCAGGGCCGGCCAGCCGGGCCGCAACAGCAGCGACGGGTCCGCCAGCCGCCGCAGGGCGTCGAAGGCGATCCCCGCCCCGGCCAGGATCAGCAACAGCGACACGAAGGCCATGGCCGCGGTCTCGATCCGGGCATGGCCGTAGGGATGGTCGTAATCGGCGTTCTTGGCCCCGACCCGGATCGCCGCCAGCACCAGGGCATCGCTGACCAAGTCCGCCAGGGAGTGCAGTCCGTCCGCGAGCAACGCCTGGGAACGGCCGAAATAGCCGGCGGCGATCTTGATCGCCGCCAGCGGCAGGTTGATCGCCGCGCCGGCCAGGGTGGCGCGGCGCTTGCGGCGATAGGCGCGGTAGTCGCTCGCCGCCGGCGTGCCGACGCGCTTGTCGGATAGTGTCTGAGCCATGCGAAGGGGTCTCGCCCAATCTTTTCGGACCGGATCGGTCCTATATTGTAACGGCCCCCGGCGCCGCTGTCCCGTGTCTACATTTCGCCGCCGCGCCGCGGCATGTCCACCGGAGCGACGCCCTGCGGCGCGGCGGCGCCGCCACCATCGGCGCCGCCGGTATCGATGACCGGACCGTCGACCAACGCATCGCGGTCGTCCGTGGCGCCCGCGATCGTCGGCGGCGCCGTGAGTTCGCGGCGTATCCGGACCGCCAGGCGCGTGAGTTCGGAGGCGCCGCCCGGCCCGACCAGCGCATAGTGCTTGCCGTGCGCATGCCATTCCACGAGACGCGTGTCGCCGCGCTCGAACAGCCGGAACAGTCCCTCCGCCGCCGGGGCCTCGCGCTCCGCGACGTACAGCGCGACCCGGGCGCCGTCGTCACGACGGTAGCGATACTCGACGAGTCCCCCCGACGCCGACCCGATACGGCGCCGACCGACGGGCTCCAATCCCCCGGCCGGCGGTGCCGTGTCCGACACGGCCTGCGCCCGAACCACCTTTTCCGCATAGGCTTCCAGGGCGGCCGTCGTAAAATCCGGCGGCGGCGGTGCCCAGACCAGCCGGCCGACACCGGCCGTCAACACCGCCACGGCGGCAACCGCCGCGAGCGCGGGCCACACCCGTCGCCGACGCCCTGCCGCAAGCGCTGCGTCAGGGTTCGGTCCGGGCTCGTCCGCGTCGACGTCAAACGCCTTTTTCAGTGCCGCTTCCCGCCGCCAGTAGGCATGTATCCGGTCGGCGTCGGCGGGCTCCGAACGCAGATGGGCCGCGACCCGCGCCGCGCGCCGGCGCGGCAGGGCACCGTCGGCGAAGGCGCTGAGGTCCTCGTCGCTGACAGGTCGGTCATCGGGGGACCACCGGATCATTTGACCCTCCGCAGATATCGTGGCGCGCCGGCGGCATCCGCCTCGCAGCGTTGCCGGATGGTCTCGCGGGCACGCGCCAACCGCGAGCGCAGGGTGCCGATATTGATATCCAGTATCCGGGCCGCGTCCCGGTAACTGGGCCCCTCCACCGCCATCAGCAGGACGGCGGCGCGCTGGCCGGACGGCAACCCGTCCACGATCGCCATGATGTCGTGACAATGCGCGTGGGCTTCCTGCGTGCCGCGGGCGATCAAGGGGTCGCCCGCGTGCGGGGTGACCACCTCGCGCCGCGTGCGCGCGGATGTCCGGTCGTTGAGATAGGTCCGGTACAGGATCCGGAACAGCCAGGCCCGAAGGCGCCCCTTGGGACGCCAGAGATGGCGCTTGCGCAGGGCCCTCTCCAGGCAATCCTGCACCAGGTCGTCGGCCGCCGCCGGATCGCCGCACAGCGAGCGCGCGTAACGCCGCAGATGGGGCAGTTGCTCGCAAACTTGCCGCTCGAAACTCAAAGCCGACGCCTGTCGTTCTCGGACCCTGTCATACAAGTACAACGCCCGGACGGCTTTGGTTCCATGGCGGGCCGACGGCTGACACCGTGGGCAATGACGGTTGGAACCAGGGGCCGCATGCCCTTGTTGGTGGGACAGCGGCGCATGACGCGTCGTATCCGGACCACAGACGCAAGGAGTTGAAGATGAACGATATACGCAAGCGACTGACCATCCTCGCCGGGGCGATGGCCCTCGCCGGCAGCGGGGCGGCGGCCGCCCAGGGCGACTACGACCAGGGACAGCAGGGCAATGCCCCGGCGTCCGCGCAACAGGCCCCGAAGGGCGCGTCCGACTTCTCCGACAAGGAACTGCAGTCCTTCGCCGAGGCGCAGCAGGACGTCAGCGAGATCAGCAAGACGTACGAAGGCAAGATCAAGGACAGCCAGGAGCCGGCGAAGATGGCCGAGATGCGGCAAAAGGCCAACAAGGAGATGGTCAAGGCCGTGCGCGACGCCGGCCTCGAGCCGGCCCGCTACAACGCCATCGCCAACGCGGTGCGTTCCAACCCCGAGCTGGCCTCCAAGGTCGAGCAGATGCAATGAAATCCGCCCTGGCGGGGCCCGCGGCCGGACGGCCGCGGGCCCGTCCGGCGTTCAGTCCCCGGCGCGCTCGCGCCGCAGCCAGGGATAGGGGCTCGCCGATCCGCCCCGGTCGCCGCAGATCTCCTCGCGGCCGTAGAACTTCACGCCCTTCTGGATGCGCGGCCGGCCCTGGGCCCGCCGGTGCTGGTTGGTGTCGCGCAGCGAATAGACGCAGCCGCAGTATTCCTGCTGGTAGAACGCCTCGCGCTTGGCGATCTCGATCATCCGCTGGGAACCGCCCTTCTTGCGCCAATTGAGGGTCCAGTAGGTGACCTCGCCGTAACGGGCGGCCGCCCGCACGCCGGCCTCGTTGATCTGGGTCATGTTCTTCCAGCGGGAAATGCCCAGGGTGCTGGAGATCAGCGGATAACCGTGCTCGGCCGCGTACAGGGCCGTGCGCTCGAAACGCATGTCGAAGCACACGGTGCAGCGGCGGCCGCGCTCCGGCTCGTTCTCCAGGCCGGCGATGCGGTCGAACCAGTTGTCGGTATCGTAGTCGCCGTCGACGAAGGGCATGCCGAGGCGCTCGCAGAAGCGGATGTTCTCCTGCTTGCGCATCTCGTATTCCTCGCGCGGGTGGATGTTCGGGTTGTAGAAATACACCGTGACATCCATGCCGGCGGCCTGGACGGCCTCCATCACCTCGCCGGCGCAGGGCGCGCAGCAGGAATGCAGCAGCAGACGCCGCTCGCCGTCGGGCGTCTCCAGATCCGGGCGCTCGTATCGATCCAGGCTGTAGGGGTTCATCGCGCGTGGGCGTGCAGGGATAATGCGCGCCCATGATGGGCCAGGCGCCCGCGATCGTGCAATATCGCGCCTGTTACGATTGCCATCACCTACGGGAAACAGGGAGACGAACATGACCGAGACAGCCCGTCAGGGAAGCCTCCTCCTGGCGATGATCTGGATGGCCCTGATCTCGCTGCTGCTGTTCTGGCTACCCGTCATTGGGCCGTTGATCGCGGGCGTGGTCGGCGGTCGTACCGCCGGCGGCGTCGGCCGGGGGTTCCTGGCCGCGATCCTGCCCAGCGCCCTACTCGGCGCGCTGTTGTTCCTGTTCGGCACGGCCCTGACCGGCCTGCCGCTGATCGGTGCGTTGGCCGGCGGCGGCGTCTTCGTGCTGGTGCTGTTCCAGAGCGGGCCGCTGATCGTCGGCGCGCTGATCGGCGGCCTGCTGGCTTGAGCGGGGCGAACGCCACGGTCGACGCCATTCTCGACGAATGGCGCGATGCCCTCGGGGCGGCCCACGACCCCTATCGCAACCATGCGCAACGGGTGTTCCACCTGGCCCGGGCGCATGCCGGCGACGAACGCACGCTCGCGGTCGCCGCCGCCTTCCATGACCTCGGCATCTGGAGCGACGGCACCTTCGACTATCTGGAACCCTCCGTGGGCCGGGCCGCGGACTGGCTGTCGGACCGTGGCGAATCGTCGCGCCTGGCGGCGGTCGCCGCGCTGATCCGTTTCCACCACAAGTTGACGCCCTATCGCGGGCCGCATGCCGCCGCGGTCGAAGCCTTCCGGCGCGCGGACCTCGCGGATGTGTCCATGGGTCTGATCCCGGGCGGGCTGTCGCGGCGCGACTACCGTGCGCTGCGGCGGCGGTTTCCCTATCTCGGTTTCCACCGCCTGCTCGTTCGCCTGACCTGGCGCGAATTCCGTCGTCGCCCCCTGCGACCGTTGCCCATGCTGCGCTGGTGACGCCGCGCTCAACCGGATGGCGTCGTCGTCCGGCCGGTGTCCTCCCCGCTCAGCGCCGCGCCGCGATAATCGCGGCGCACCGCCCGCGCCAGCATCAGGGCCATGAACACCAGCAGCATGCAGAACGGCAGGCCGAGCGTGGTGATTACGTTCTGAAGCGCGCCGAAACCGCCCAGCACCAGCAGCGAGCAGGCCACCGCCCCGCCGCCGAGGGCCCAGAACACCCGCTGACGGGTCGGCGATTCGGTAACGTCCCCCGAACTGAGCATATCCATGACCAGAGACGCCGAGTCGGCCGAAGTCGCGAAAAAGATCACGACGATCAACACGCTCAGACCCGAGGTGAGCTGGGCCATCGGATAATGCTGCAGAAGGCTGAACAGCGCGATGGCGACATCCTCGTCGACCTGCTCCACCAGACCGCCGCGCCCCCAGAGCTCGATGTCGATCGCCGACAACCCGAAGATGCAGAACCAGACGATGGAGAACAGCACCGGCGCGAACAGCACGCCGCCGACGAACTCGCGGATGGTGCGGCCGCGCGAGATGCGGGCGATGAAGATACCCACGAAGGGTGCCCAGGAGATGGTCCAGGCCCAGTAGAACACGGTCCACTGCCGCTGCCAGCCGGTACGGCCGTAGGCATCGTTCCAGAAGGCCCAGTGGATCAAATTGTCGAGGTAATCCCCGGCGGTCTGCACCATGCCCTTGAGCAGGAACACGGTCGGTCCCGCCACGAACACGAACAGCAGCAGAAGCACCGCCAGGGATATATTGATTTCGCTCAACCGGCGGATGCCCCGGTCCAGTCCCAGCGCCACCGACGCCGTCGCGGCCAGCGTGATCACGGTGATGATCCCGACCTGCGCGGTCACGGTGTTGGGCAGCCCGATCAGGTGATGCAGGCCGCTGTTGATCTGAAGGGTGCCGAGCCCCAGCGAGGTGGCCACGCCGAACATGGTGCCGACCACCGCCACGATGTCGATGATCCAACCGATCGGGCCGTAGATCCGCCGCCCGAGCACCGGATAGAACATGGAGCTGATCCGCGGCGGCAGCCGGTGGCGGTAGATGAAGTAGGCCAGCGCCAGTCCCGGCAGGGCGAAGATGGTCCAGGTATGCAGGGCGAAGTGATAGAGCGTGATCTGCATGGCCTGTTTGGCGGCGGCCACGGACTGGGGCTCCACGTCGCCGCGCGGCGGGTTGCCGAAGTGCGAGATCGGCTCGGCGACGCCCCAGAACATCAGAATGGTCCCGATCCCGGCGGCGAAGAGCATCGTGAACCAGGCGAGATTACCGTACTCCGGCCGATCGTCGTCGCCGCCCAGGCGGATGTTCCCGTAGCGGCTCAGCGCGATCCAGATCAGGAACAGCAGCAGGCCGGTGACGGACAGGATGTAGAACCATCCCAGATGCGTCGCGACCCAGGTCGTGATCGCGCCGAAGAACGCGCTGACGGGTTCGTTGAACAGCGAGGCGACGGGCACGAACGCCGTGATGATCCCGGCGGAGACGAAGAAAATGAACGGATTGGTCTTCAGCCCCAGAGGCGTCTCGAGCCGTCGCAGCATGCCTGATCTCCCAGTCGGGCCGCGTCGGGGCGGCCCGTGTTCGGTCTCACGACCCTATGCGTGCCGACCGGTCGACGCAAACCGGCCCTGACCGGCCTCGACACGGTTGCGCCCGCGGGCCTTGGCCCGATACAGCCGGCTGTCCGCCTCGCCGTACAGGGCCTCCAGATAGGGCGCGGCCGGGTCCAGCTCGGCCACGCCCACGCTCACGGTCACCGGTATCTCGACCCCGTCGTGGACGAAGGCCATGTCCTCGATCCGGCGGCGCAGTTCCTCGGCGATCACGACCGCCTGTGCGGTATCCGTGCCCGGCAGGATCACGCAGAATTCCTCGCCGCCCATGCGGCAGACCCAGTCGGTGGCCCGCAGACGCGTGTCGAAGATTTCCCCCACCCGGCGCAGCAGGGCATCGCCGGCATCGTGGCCGTGGACGTCGTTCACACGCTTGAAGTAGTCCAGGTCGAACACTGCCAGGGACAGGGTCCCGCCCTGGCGGTCGATGCGTTTGAGCTCGCGCTCGAAGACCTCGCGGAACCGGGCCCGGTTGGGCAGGCCGGTGAGCGGGTCGGTGCTGGCCATGCGCAGGAGCTGGCGCTCCGAGCGTTCGCGGCTGATCTCGTAGACGTGGGAGAACGCCCAGATGGCGCCGGCGCAAAGGACCACGTTGCTCAGGGCCACGGGCGTGAGCAATTGCGCGTCGGCGTAATGCTTGATCACGAAGATCGCCAGGGCGCAGCCGAGGTAGAGCGCCGACATGGCGAAACCCCACACCCGGCCGAGCAGCAGGTAGGACAACAGCGGGATGATGAACACCCACACGAACACGCTGGCCGAGGTGTCCGGCACCGCCAGGGCCACCATCATCACCGTGTTGAAGGGGAACAGATAGATCAGCGTCCACCGCCGCAGGTTGGCGGTCCGTCCGACCACCACGTAGAGCGCGCCGGCGAAAACGGTCATCAGCAGTTCCAGCGTCCCGAGCAGATACTGCCCGCGCTGGAAATTGAACCCGAGGAAGAGCAGGCCGCCGACCATCGTGATCAGCAGCAGGGCTTTCAGGACCGCGAGGCGGTTCCGTCGTTCGGGGTCGAAAAGCATGGCCGGCCGCATCCCGGGTTTACTCGCACCAACGCCCGGCACCGGAATCCCTTCGCGCATGGCGCCTGGATCGGGCACGGGCCCGCCGCCGCAGATTACTGGACGGTGTCGATGACCTGCCACCGCCCCGGCGCCGGCCGCCGGTTGGAACGGCGGCCGGCCGGGCGCGATCAGTCCGTGTCCGGCAGGTAGGCGCCGTCCTCGTCGTGAATCTCGCGGCCGGTGACCGGCGGATTGAAGGCACAGACCAGCTTCATCTCGGTCTTGGCCTTCAGAGTGTGCTTGTCGTGCTTGTCCAGGGCGTACACCGTGCCCGGCTCGATCTTGTGCTCTTCGCCGGTATCGCGGTTCACGAGGGTACCCTCGCCCTTGTAGCAGAACACCGCTTCGAGGTGGTACTTGTACCACATGTCGAACTCGAGACCCGGCGGGAAGGTGGTCTCGTGGAACGAGAAGCCCATGCCGTCGCTCTTGAGCAGCCAGCGGACGCTGGTCCAGCCCGCGGGACTGACCACCTCGCGGTCGGTACCCCTGAGGTCCTCGGTACGCACTATCTTCATGTCAGCTCCTGATGTCGGTCGACAAGATCGCAGCGTAACGCATCCCGCACCGGCGACAGCCGGCGCGGTCCGGTATCACGCCGCGCTGTCGCGCAGCCCGTGGCGCTCCAGCACCGTCGTCAGCGCCTTCTCGATGATATCCAGGCCCTCCTCGAGATCGGCGTCGGTGGCGATCAGCGCCGGCATCACCTTCATCACGTTGTCGTCGGCACCGGCGGTCTCCGCGATCAGACCGTTGGCAAAGCATTCGGCCGCGATCTCGTCGGCGAGTTCCGCGCGCGCGCAGTCCACGCCGATGAAGAAGCCGCGTCCGCGCACCTCGGCCTCGAAACCGGGATGCGCGTCGACCATGGCCTGCAGGCGGCTCTTGATGAGCTCGCCCTTGCGCAGGGTCTCCTTCTCCAGCTTGTCGTCACGCCAGTAGGTTTCGAGCATGGCGCAGGACGTGGCGAAGGCGTGGTTGAAGCCCCGGAAGGTGCCGTTGTGCTCGCCCGGCTTCCAGATATCCATGTCCGGCCGGATCATGGTGATCGCCAGCGGCAGGCCGTACCCCGACAGCGACTTGGAGACCGTGATGATGTCGGGCTTGATGCCCGAGGGCTCGAACGAGAAGAACGGACCGGTACGGCCGACGCCTGCCTGGATATCGTCGACGATCAACACCATGTCGTGCTCGCGGCAGATACGCTCGATGCGCTGCAGCCACTCGTTCGAGGCCACGTTGATGCCGCCTTCGCCCTGCACCGTCTCCAGGATCACCGCGGCCGGCTTCTCCAAGCCGCTGGAACTGTTCTCCAGCATCATCTCCAGGTCGGCGGCCGTGTCGCGACCGTCACCGTAGTAATCGCAGAACGGCATCGGCGTGGCGCCGGGCATGTGGATGCCCGCGCCCGCGCGCTTGGATTCGTTGCCGGTCACGGCCAGCGAGCCCAGCGTCATGCCGTGGTAGGCGTTGGTGAAGAACAGCACCCGGTCGCGCTGCTTGACCTTGCGGGCCAGCTTGAGCGCGGCCTCGACCGCGTTGGTGCCGGTCGGCCCCGGGAACTGGATCTTGTAGTCCATGCCGCGCGGTTTCATGATCACCTCCTCGAAGGTGAGCAGGAACCGGCGCTTCTGGTCGGTGGCCATGTCGAGACCGTGGGTCACGGCGTCGGACTGCACGTACTCCAGCAGCGCGGCCTTCATGGCCTCGTCATTGTGGCCGAAGTTCAGCGCACCCGCCCCGGCGAAGAAATCCAGGTACTCGCTGCCGTCCTCGGCTGTCATCCGACAGCCCTTGGCCTTGGTGAAGATCTTGGGGAACGAGCGCACGTATCCGCGCACTTCGGATTCGAGTCGATTGATGGTTTCCATGTTGGCTCCTGAGCTTTTGGCTCGGACTCTTCGGGACTTGCGGGTGAATTCGCGGGGACGCGCTACGCCGACGGGTCGGGAACGCGGGCTCGGTCCACGGGACCGATGCGGAACAGGATCTCGGGCTCGTGCGCCTCGGGGTCCGGAAAATGCTCGCGCGCGAACAACTCGGTCTCTTCGACCGCCGTGTCCAGCTTGCGCGCGAAGCCGCGGAACAGCGCCATGGAGGCCTCGTTGCTGGGCCCGATGGTGGTGTCGAGATAGCGCACGCCGCGTTCCGCGCAGGCCGGCCGGCGCATGATGTCGAACAGCATGCGCGTCGCCAGGCCGCGACCGCGGCCCGCGGCGGCGACCCCCACCTGCCAGACGAACACCGTCTCCGGCTTGTGGGGCGGACAGTAGGCGGACACGAAGCCGGCGATCTCGCCGTCGATCTCGGCGACCACGCTGGTGGGGCCGAAATGCTCGGCCACCAGCAGGTAGGCGTAGGGCGAGTTGAGGTCGAGCACGCCCGTATCCTTGACCAGGCGCCAGATGGCGGCGCCGTCGTCGAGGCCGGGGGCCCGGAGTATCAGGTTGCCGGAAGCGGTCTCCGGCTTGTTGTTCGATGACTCTTGCGGAATGACGATAATCCGTGGCGAATCCGGGTCTTATTATAGCGTGTTTGCCGGGACTTTGCCGCCCCGGGGGCTCCGTCGCCCGGGTCCGGGCCGGCCTCATGGGCGGCGGGGCCGGCTAGTCGAGGGTCTCGTAACGGGCGTGCAGGGACTGCAGCGAGTGCACCGACAGGTCGCCCAGGTGGGGCAGCGCGTTACAGCTCGCGCGGGCACCGGCGATGGTCGTGAAATAGGCCACCTTGTAGCGCAGCGCCGTGGTCCGGATGGAACGGGATTCCTCGATCGCGCGCTTGCCCTCGGTGGTGTTGACGATGAACTGGATCTGCTCGTTCTTGATCATGTCCACGATGTGCGGCCGGCCTTCCTTGACCTTGTTGACCTTCCGGCAGGGCAACTCGGCCGCCTGGATGGCCGCCGCGGTGCCGCCGGTGGCGACGATGTCGAAGCCGGCGTCGATCAGGGACTTGGCCAGGGCCGCCGCGTGCGGCTTGTCGGCATCGCGGATAGTGATCAGGGCCGTGCCCGAGGACGGCAGGCCCACGCCCGCGGCGAGCTGTGACTTGGCGAAGGCCTCGCCGAAGCTGTAGCCCACGCCCATGACCTCGCCGGTGGATTTCATCTCCGGCCCCAGCAGGGGATCCACGGTCGGGAACTTGCTGAAGGGGAACACCGCTTCCTTGACCGAGTAGTATTCCGGCACCCGCTCGGCGGTCACGCCCTGGTCAGCGAGACTGCGGCCGGCCATGCAGCGGGCCGCGATCTTGGCCAGCGGCAGGCCGGTGGCCTTGGACACGAACGGCACCGTCCGCGAGGCGCGCGGATTGACCTCCAGCAGATAAATCTCGCCGTTCTGGACCGCGAACTGCACGTTCATCAGCCCCACAACGTTCAGGCCGCGCGCCAGCGCGCGGGTCTGCTCGCGGACCTCGGTCAGCACGGCATCGTCCAGGCTGTAGGGCGGCAGCGAGCAGGCGGAGTCGCCGGAGTGCACGCCGGCCTGCTCGATATGCTCCATGATCCCGCCGACGAAGACCGACTCGCCGTCGGCAACGGCGTCCACGTCCAGCTCGATCGCATCCTCCAGGAAGCGGTCGAGCAGCACCGGGGTGTCCTCGGAGACCTTGACCGCGGCCTCCATGTAGCGCTGCAGGTCGTCGGGGTCGTAGACGATCTCCATGGCCCGGCCGCCGAGCACGTACGAGGGCCGCACCACCATCGGGAAGCCGACCTGCTCGGCCAGCTTCATGGCCTCGGCCTCGGAACGCGCGGTGCGGTTGGCCGGCTGCTTGAGGCCGAGCCGCTTGACCAGGTTCAGGAAGCGGTCGCGGTCCTCGGCCAGGTCGATGGAATCGGGCGAGGTGCCGATGATGGGGGCGCCGGCCGCCTCCAGGCGCCGCGCCAGCTTCAACGGCGTCTGGCCGCCGTACTGCACGATCACGCCCTTGGGCTTCTCGACGTCGATGATCGACATCACGTCCTCGAACGTGAGCGGCTCGAAGTACAACCGGTCGGAGGTGTCGTAGTCGGTCGACACGGTCTCCGGGTTGCAGTTGACCATCAGGGTCTCGTAACCGTCCTCGCGCATCGCCAGGGCGGCGTGCACGCAGCAGTAGTCGAACTCGATGCCCTGCCCGATCCGATTGGGGCCGCCGCCCAGGACCATGATCTTGTCGCGGTCGGAGGGCTCGGCCTCGCACTCCTCGTCGTAGGAGGAGTACTGGTAGGCGGTGGCGGTCGGGAACTCGGCGGCGCAGGAGTCGACCCGCTTGAATACCGGCGTCACGCCGAGGCGCAGGCGCGCCGCGCGCACCGCGAACTCGTCGCTGCCCAGCAGCTTCGCCAGCCGGCGGTCGGAGAAGCCGGCGCGCTTGAGGCGCCGCATGGCGGCGGCGTCCAGGTCGGCGAGCACCTTGCCCTCGAGCTCGCCCTCCATCGCGATCAGTTCCTCGATCTGATCCAGGAACCAGGGATCGATCCGGGTGAGTTCGTGCACCTCCTGCAGGCTCATCCCGGCCCGGAAGGCGTCGCCCACGTACCACAGGCGCTCGGCGCGGGGCGTCGCCAGCTCGGTGCGCAGGGTGGCCAGCGCCTCGTCGCCGGACAGATCGCCGAGCTTGCTCTCGAAGCCGTCGGAGCCGATCTCCAGGCTCCGCATCGCCTTCTGCAGCGACTCCTGGAGATTGCGGCCGATGGCCATGGCCTCGCCCACCGATTTCATCTGGGTGGTCAGGCGGTCGTCGGCAGCCGGGAACTTCTCGAACGTGAACCGCGGAATCTTGGTGACGACGTAGTCGATGCTGGGCTCGAACGAGGCCGGCGAGGCGCCGCCGGTGATCTCGTTGCGCAACTCGTCCAGGGTATAGCCCACGGCCAGCTTGGCGGCGACCTTGGCGATCGGGAAGCCGGTGGCCTTGGACGCGAGCGCCGAGGAGCGCGACACCCGGGGGTTCATCTCGATCACGATCATCCGGCCGTTCTCCGGGTTGATCGCGAACTGCACGTTGGAGCCGCCGGTGTCCACGCCGATCTTGCGCAGGCAGGCCACCGAGGCATCGCGCATCACCTGGTATTCCTTGTCGGTCAGGGTCTGCGCCGGCGCCACCGTGATCGAGTCGCCGGTATGCACGCCCATCGGGTCCAGGTTCTCGATGGCGCAGACGATGATGCAGTTGTCCGCGTGATCACGGACCACCTCCATCTCGTATTCCTTCCAACCCAGGACCGACTCTTCCAGGAGCACCTCGTTGGTCGGCGACAGCTCCAGACCGCGGGCGACGATGTCCTCGAATTCCTCGCGGTTGTAGGCGATGCCGCCGCCGGTGCCGCCCAGGGTGAAAGACGGCCGCACGATCACCGGGAAGCCGATGTCGGCCTGCGCCGCGACCGCCTCGGGCATGGAATGCACCAGCGCCGACACCGGCGTGCCCAGGCCGATCTCGTGCATGGCCTCGCGGAAGGACTCCCGGTCCTCGGCCATGTCGATGGCCTCCTGGGAGGCACCGATCAGCTCCACGCCGTGGCGATCGAGCACCCCCTCTCGCCACAGGTCCAGCGCGCAGTTGAGCGCGGTCTGGCCGCCCATGGTCGGCAGTAGCGCATCCGGCTTTTCGGCCTTGATCACCCGGGCCACGGTCTGCCACTGGATCGGCTCGATGTAGACCGCATCCGCCGTCTCGGGATCGGTCATGATCGTGGCCGGGTTGGAGTTGACCAGGATCACCCGGTAGCCCTCGGCCATCAGGGCCTTGCAGGCCTGCGCCCCGGAATAGTCGAATTCGCAGGCCTGGCCGATCACGATCGGACCGGCGCCGATGACCAGGATGCTTTGGATGTCGGTTCGCTTGGGCATTGACTAAAAATCCACGGATTTCAGAGATTTACACAGATTTCCTTGAAAATCCCTCATCTGTGTCGCTCTGCGTAATCTGTGGATCATTTACGAGATTCCATCAGGTCCGTGAATTTGCGGAACAGTGGCGCCACATCGTGCGGGCCCGGGCTCGCCTCGGGGTGGCCCTGGAAGGCGATGGCCGGCTTGCCCACGACCTCGATGCCCTGGAGCGTGCCGTCGAACAGCGAGCGATGCGTGGCACGCACGTTGTCCGGCAGGCTGTCCTCGTCCACCGCGAAGCCGTGGTTCTGGCTGGATATCCAGACCGCGCCGGAATCGATATCCAGCACCGGGTGGTTGGCGCCGTGGTGGCCGAACTTCATCTTCACGGTCTTGGCGCCCGCCGCCAGGCCCAGGATCTGGTGCCCCAGGCAGATGCCCAGGGTGGGCACGCCGCGCTCGATCAGCTCGCGGGCGGCGGCGATGGCGTAATCGCAGGGATCGGGATCGCCGGGGCCGTTGGACAGGACAACGCCGTCCACGCCCGGAGCCAGGACCTCATCCACCGGCATGCGCGGCGGCACCACCCGCACGCGGCAGCCGCTGTCCACCAGTCGCCGCAGGATGTTCCACTTCACCCCGTAGTCGTACACGGCGACATCGAAACACGCCCGGCGCTCGGCCTCGACGGCGTCCGGGCCGACCCAGGAAGGCTCGTGCCAATCGTAGGCCTCGATCGTGCCGGCGTCGGCGGCCAGGTCCATGCCCTTGAGGCCGGGGAACTCGCGCGCTAGCCGCAAGGCTTCGGCCTCGTCGATATCGCCGGCCATGATGCAGCCGTCCTGGGCGCCCTTCTCGCGCAGCAGCCGGGTCAGACGCCGGGTGTCGACATCGCCGATGCCCACCAGGCCATTGTCAGCCAGGTAATCGCACAACGACGCCTGCGAGCGCCAATTGCTGGGCGCGCGCGGCACCTCGCGCAGGATCAGGCCGGCGGCCTGGACGTCGGCGGACTCGCGATCGCCGTCGTTGGCACCGACGTTGCCCACGTGCGGATAGGTGAGGGTCACCATCTGCTTGCGGTAGGAGGGGTCGGTCAGGATTTCCTGGTAGCCGGTCATGGCGGTGTTGAACACCACTTCGCCGACCGTCGTGCCGGTTGCGCCAATGGCGACGCCGTGGAAAACGCTACCGTCCGCGAGCGCGAGCAGTGCCGGTTGGCGCAATCGGGTCTCCTACTGGTACGGGGGGCGGTGCGGCGCGAAATTATAGCCGCGCCGCTTCAGGCTGTCTAACGGGAAACCAAACCACAGAGTCACAGAGCGAGAAAAGTAATTTGCATTTTTTGCGCTCCGGATTTTTCTTCATGCCTTGCTCTTTTTTGTAATCTCTGTGTCCTCTGTGCCTCTGTGGTTGAGAACGTTTTACCCATGCAGGCCGAGCACGTCGGTCATGTCGTAGCAGCCGGGCGTGCGTCCGGCGACCCAGGCGGCGGCGCGCATGGCCCCGGCGGCGAAGGTCATGCGCGAGGAGGCCTTGTGGCTGATCTCCAGGCGCTCGCCGTCGCCCGCGAACAGGACGGTGTGCTCGCCGACGATGTCGCCGGCGCGGATGGTCTCGAAACCGATGGTCTTGCGGTCGCGCTCGCCGGTGTGGCCCTCGCGCCCGTAGACCGCGCACGTCTTCAGGTCGCGGCCGAGGGTGTCGGCGATCACTTCCCCCATCTTCAGCGCGGTGCCGGAGGGCGCGTCCACCTTGTGCCGGTGGTGGGCCTCGACGATCTCGATGTCCACGCTGTCGCCCAGGGCGCGCGCGGCCATCTCCAGCAGCTTGAGGGTGAGATTCACGCCGGCGCTCATGTTGGGCGCGAACACCAGCGGGATCCCGCGCGCCGCGGCGTCGATCGCCGCGATCTGGTCCGCATCGAAACCGGTGGTACCGATGACCATGGCGGCGCCCGACGCCCGGCAGTCATCCAGGGCCGCCAGCGCCGGCTCCGGCCGGGTGAAATCCACCAACACGTCGAATGCCGCGTCGCGGCGTTCGTCGGCGGCACGCAGCGGCACGTCCAGGCTTTCGCCGCCGGCCAGCGTGCCGGCGTCCTGGCCCAGGAAGGGCGAGTCCGGGGCCTCGAAGGCGGCGGTCAAAGTGAGCGCGTCATTCTGCACGCAGGCGGTGACCAGATTCCGCCCCATACGCCCGCCGGCGCCGTTGATCGCGACCCGAATATCATTCATATGAATCAAACCACAGAGGCACAGAGACACAAAGAGAAGCAGTAATGAACCACAAAGACACAAAGAGCACAAAGGCAAAAAAGCTAAAACCGCTTTGTGCTCTTTGTGTCTTGGTGGTTAGCCCTCTCTCGCTTTCTTTCCCTTAAATCCTCTGTGCCTCTGTGCCTCTGTGCCTCTGTGGTTAATGCCCTTTAACCGAGGTGTTCTTCGAAGAAGCGCTTGGCGCGGTCGAGCCAGGAGGCGCTCTCCGGGCTGTGCCGGCCGCCGCCCTCGTCCAGGCTCTCGGCCAGTTCCTCGAGCAGCTCCTTCTGGCGCTTGGTGAGGTTCACCGGGGTCTCGACCATGACCTTGCACAGCAGATCGCCCTCGGTGGCACTGCGCACCGACTTCACGCCCTTGCCGCGCAGACGCAGCACGCGGCCGCTCTGGGTCTCCGCGGGGATGCGCAGGGTGACCTTGCCGTCCAGCGTGGGCACGTCGATCTCGCCGCCCAGGGCCGCGGTGGTGATATTCACCGGCACGGTGCAGCGCAGGTCGTCGCCGTCGCGCACGAAGATATCGTGCGGCTTGACGTTGATCTGGACGTAGAGATCGCCGGCGGGACCGCCCATCTCGCCCGGCTCGCCCTCGCCGTTGAGCCGGATACGGTCGCCGTTGTCGACCCCCGGCGGCACCTTGACCGAGAGGTCCTTGTGCGAGCGGCGCTTGCCCTCGCCGCGGCAACGCATGCACGGGTTGTTGATCACCGTGCCGCGGCCGCGGCACTCGGGACAGGTCTGCTGGATCGCGAGGAAGCCCTGCTGCATGCGCACCTGGCCGCTGCCCTGGCAGGTGCCGCAGCGGATCTTGTCGGAGCCGGGCTCGGCGCCGTCGCCGTCGCAATGGTCGCAGTCCTCCAGGGTGGGGATGCGGATGCGGACCGTGTCGCCGGCGATCGCCGTCTCCAGGTCCAGCTCCAGGTCATAGCGCAGGTCGGCGCCCCGCGTCGGTCGCCGGCCGCCGCCCATGCCACCGCCGAATATGTCGGAGAAGATATCCCCGAAACCGCCGAAACCGGCGCCGCCCGCGGCCCCGGCCCCGGCCACGCCCTCGTGACCGAAGCGGTCGTAGGCGGCCCGCTTCTGCTCGTCGGACAGCACTTCGTAGGCCTCGGAGGCCTCCTTGAAGCGCGCCTCGGCCTCCTCGTCGTCCGGATTGCGGTCCGGATGGTTCTTCATCGCCAGACGACGATAGGCCTTCTTGATCTGTTCGGCGGACGCGTCGCGCGCGACGCCGAGGATCTCGTAGTAATCGCGCTTGCTCATGAAGGTATCGTGATTCGTGATTGGTGACTGGTGATTCGCGACAACCGACGCATATTACGCTTCCTACGGCTGCCCGGCGCACTCCCCCTGCGCCATGGTCGCGACCCGCGATTTGCAAAAGGCCGGAGGCGTCACGCGCCCCCGGCCGATCGCAAATCACGAATCACGAGTCACTTCAACTGCCGGTGCCCGACTTCTTGTCGTCGTCGTCGACTTCCTCGAACTCGGCGTCGACCACGTCCTCGCTGTCGCCGCCGGCCTGGGCACCGCCCTGCTGCTGGCCGCCCTCGGCCTGACCTTCGGCGCCGCCGGCTTGATCGCCGTAGGCCTTCTGGATCACCGGCGCGGCGGCCTCGGACAGCTTCTGGGTCTTGTCGTCGATGGCGTCCTTGTCGTCGCCGTCGAGGACCTCGCGCAGGGCCGCGATCGCTTCCTCGACCGGCTTCTTCTCGTCCTCGGTCACCTGGTCGCCGAGGTCGCGCATGCTCTTCTCGATGCTGTGGATCAAACCGTCCGCCTGGTTGCGGGCGGTGACCAGCTCGTCGAACTTGCGGTCCTCCTCGGCATGGGTCTCGGCGTCCTGGACCATGCGCTCGATCTCGTCCTCGGACAGGCCCGAGGACGCCTTGATCACGATCGACTGCTCCTTGCCGGTGGCCTTGTCCTTGGCGGACACGTTGAGGATGCCGTTGGCGTCGATGTCGAAGGTGACCTCGATCTGCGGCGTGCCGCGCGGCGCCGGCGGGATGTCCGCCAGGTCGAAGCGGCCCAGCGACTTGTTCGCCGAGGCCATCTCGCGCTCGCCCTGGAGGACGTGCACGGTCACCGCGGTCTGGTTGTCGTCGGCCGTGGTGAAGGTCTCGGTCTTGCGCGTCGGGATCGTGGAGTTCTTCTCGATCAGCTTGGTCATCTTGCCGCCGAGGGTCTCGATACCCAGGGACAGCGGCGTGACGTCGAGAAGCAGCACGTCCTTGGTGTCGCCGGACAGGACCGAGCCCTGGATCGCGGCGCCCACGGCGACCGCCTCGTCGGGGTTCACGTCCTTGCGCGCATCCTTGCCGAAGAAGGACTTCACCGCCTCCTGCACGGCCGGCATGCGGGTCTGACCGCCGACCAGGATGACCTCGTCGATGTCGGACGCGGACATGCCCGCGTCCTTGAGCGCCGTGCGGCAGGGCTCGATGGTGCGCGCGACCAGATCCTCCACCAGCGACTCGAACTTGGCCCGGGTGATCTTCATGTTGAGATGCTTGGGCCCGGACTGATCGGCCGTGACGTACGGCAGGTTGATCTCGGTCTGCTGGGTCGAGGACAGCTCGATCTTGGCCTTCTCCGCGGCCTCCTTCAGGCGCTGCAGGGCCAGCTTGTCCTTGCGCAGGTCGACGCCGTGCTCCTTCTGGAACTCCTCGGCGATGTGGTCGATGAGCTTCATGTCGAAGTCCTCGCCACCGAGGAAGGTGTCACCGTTGGTGGCATGGACCTCGAACTGGTGCTCGCCGTCGACGTCCGCGATCTCGATGATGGAAATATCGAAAGTACCGCCGCCGAGGTCGTACACGGCGATCTTCTTGTCGCCGCGCTGCTTGTCCATGCCGTAGGCCAGCGCCGCGGCCGTGGGCTCGTTGATGATGCGCTTGACGTCGAGCCCGGCGATGCGGCCGGCGTCCTTGGTCGCCTGACGCTGGGAGTCGTTGAAATACGCGGGCACGGTGATCACGGCCTCGGTAACGGTCTCGCCGAGGTAGTCCTCCGCGGTCTCCTTCATCTTGCGGAGCACGGTCGCGGAGACCTCCGGCGGCGCCATCTTCTTACCGTGGGCCTCGACCCAGGCATCGCCGTTGTCGGCCTTGACGATCTTGTACGGCACGATCTCCTTGTCGCGCTGCGTCGTGGGATCGTCGTAGGTGCGGCCGATCAGGCGCTTGATCGCGTAGAGCGTGTTCTCGGGGTTGGTCACCGCCTGGCGCTTGGCCGGACGGCCGACGAGCGTCTGCCCGTCGTCGGTGAACGCCACCATGCTCGGCGTGGTGCGCTCGCCTTCCGCGTTCTCGATCACCCTGGGCTTGTCGCCTTCGTACACGGCGACGCAGGAGTTCGTCGTGCCCAGATCGATTCCGATCACCTTACCCATCTTGAATCCCTCTCTATCGAAACCCTGTATGCGTGTGTTCGCGCCGGGTCATGTCTCGGTTAACCGCCTAGATGGGGCCGGCGCGTGCCATTTCAAGCGTTGGCGCTCAGCCGTCCTGT
Organism: Salinisphaera sp. PC39; assembly: GCF_040361335.1. Lineage (NCBI taxonomy): Bacteria > Pseudomonadati > Pseudomonadota > Gammaproteobacteria > Salinisphaerales > Salinisphaeraceae > Salinisphaera > Salinisphaera sp. PC39. Next base: position 41,809 of record NZ_APNM01000020.1, read on the forward strand.
CCGCTCGGCGGCTTGCTGACGACGACCATGGCCGGACGCAGGACGCGCCCGTTGAGCAGATAGCCCTTCTGCATCACCGATACCACGGTGTTGGCGTCGTGCTCGGCGCTCTCCTGGGTGGAGACCGCTTCGTGGTAGCTCGGATCGAAGGGCTCGCCCTGCGGGTCCATGGGCTCGATCCCGAACTTCTCCATCGCCTGGTTGAGCATGCGCGAGGTCAACGCCATGCCCTCCTGGAGCTTCTCCAGGCTGCCGGATTCCTGCTCGGCCGCCTGCAGACCCAGCTCCAGGCTGTCGCGCACGCCCAGCAACTCGGCGGCGAACTTCTCCAGGGCGAACTTGCGCGCCGCCTCGACGTCGCGCTCGGCCCGCTTGCGCGCATTGTCGGCCTCGGCGCGCGCGCGCAGGGCCTGGTCGCGATACTGCTCGGCCTCGGCGCGGGCCTCCTCGAGCTGCGCGGCGAGCGCCTCCTCGGGGGTGGCCTCGGCCTCGTCCCGCTGCGCCTCCGGGGCGGCCGCTTCCTCCTCGGATGCGCCGTCGCGTTCGGCGTTCGCCTTGTGGTCACTCATGATCGATATCCCCGTCGTTCCCAAACGAATGCGCGGCGCGCGGTATGCCTCGCGCCCACGCCGCTGCGCCGGAGATGGAGACTAATTCGCGGTTTTCAAGGCCGTGCCGAGCAACCGGGCGGTGGCGTCGACCAGCGGGATGATGCGGTGATAGGCCATGCGGGTGGGACCGATCACGCCCAGCGTGCCCACGATCTCGCCGTCCACGGTGTACGGCGCGCTGACCACGCTGCACTCGTCGAGCACCCGGTAGCCGGACTCCTCGCCGATGAAGATCTGCACGCCCTCGGCGGACAGGCATTCGTCGAACAGCGCCAGCAAATCCCGCTTGCGCTGGAAGGCCTCGAACAGCTCGCGCAGGCGATCGACCTCGGCGAATTCCGGGAACCCCATGAGATTGGTCTGGCCCGCCAGCACATAGTCCCCGGGCGAGTCGCTCGGCTCGGCGAACAGTCGCCGCGCCATCTGCAGGCCGTCCCGCATGCCGCGATTCATGCGGCTGCGGGCGCTGTCCAGCTCGCGGGCCAGACCGGCCCGGATGTCGGTCAGGCTGCGGCCGGCGAAGCGCGCGTTCAGGAAATTGGCCGCGGTTTCCAGCTCGGCGGCGCCGTACTGACGGTCCGTCTCCAGGATGCGGTTCTGCACCTCGCGCTGGTTGATCACCAGGATCGCCAGCACCCGCCGCCCGGACAGCGGCAGGAACTCGATCCGACGCAGGCTGGCGGCGTCGGCGCGCGGCACGGTGACGATCCCGGCCATGTCCGACAGGCTCGATAACAGGCTCGAAGCCGACGCCAGCAGATCGCCGCCGGCGTCGAGCTGGGCCCGGAGCTGGCGTTCGAGGCTGGCGCGCTGGCGTGCCGGCAGGGACTCCGGCGACAGCAGGGTATCCACGAAGAAACGGTAACCGCGGACGGTGGGCACACGGCCCGCGGAAGTGTGCGGCGAGGCGACGAACCCCAGGTCTTCCAGGTCGGCCATCACGTTGCGCACGGTGGCCGCGCTCACCGACAGGCCGGAGTAGCGCGCCAGGGTGCGCGAGCCCACCGGCTGGCCGTCCTCGATGTAACGCTCCACCAACGCCTTCAGCAGCAGCCGGGCGCGGCGATCTAAGCTGGTATGCTGCGTTGGCGCCGTCATAGAATGTGGGTTCGGAGCCGCCGAAGGCCGTGTCTGCCTGGAGATTGCAGCCACCCCGCCGGAGTGTCAAGAACGCCCGCGGCGGCCGCCGGCGCCCCCCCGCGACGGACCAATACAGAGAACACGAAGGGTCGGCATCCAGTGTCCCAGGACTTCTCCGACATCGGCATCATCGGCAAGCGCGGCGATCCCACGGTGGCCGAGACCATCCTGCGCCTGGCCGATTACCTGCGCGACCGCGGGCGCCGCGCCATTCTCGACGCGGACACCGCCTCCCTGCTCTCCGACTGGGAAGGCGACACCCTCGACCGTGACGGCCTGGGCGCGGAGTGCGACCTGGTCGTGGTGGTCGGCGGCGACGGCACCCTGCTGGACGCCGGCCGCGTGGTGGCGCCGCACGGCACACCATTGCTGGGCGTGAACCTGGGACGGCTCGGTTTCATGGTGGACGTGCTGCCCGCCGAGATGACGGCAACGCTGGACGAGGTCTTCGCCGGCCATTTCGTGCGCGAGCCGCGGTTGCTGCTGGCCGCCCGCATCGAGTACGCCAATCCCGACACCGGGCCGCTGGGGCCGTTCTTCGCCCTCAACGACGTCGTGGTACGCAACAAGGAGTTCGCACGCGTGCTGGAGTTCGACACCTTCATGGACGAGTCCTTCATCAGTCATCACCGGGCCGACGGCATCATCGTCGCCAGCCCCACCGGCTCCACCGCCTATGCCCTGTCGGGCGGCGGGCCCGTGCTGCACCCGGCGCTGCCGGCGATCGCCCTAGTGCCCATATGCCCGCATACGCTGTCCGACCGGCCGCTGGTGGTCGATGCCCACCACCGTCTGGAAGTCCGGGTGGGACCCGACGACGACACGCGCGCACTGTTCACCGTCGACGGGCAGATGAGCCAGACGCTGTGCGCCGGCGACCGGGTCGTGGTCGAGCGCGCCGACCGCGACCTGACGCTGATCCATCCCCCCGGCTACGACTACTTCAAGATCCTGCGCAACAAGCTGCAGTGGGGCCGCGGCCAGCGCGCCCTGCCCTCGCGATAGGCCGCCGCCATGCTCGCCGAGCTGACGATCCGCAACTTCGCGATCATCGACGACCTGGCCCTGGAGCTGTCACCGGGCATGACCGTGCTCTCCGGCGAGACGGGCGCCGGCAAGTCGATCCTGATCGACGCCCTGGGCCTGCTGCTGGGCGACCGCGCCGACGCCGACGCCGTGCGCGACGGTGCCGAGCGCGCCGAGATCGACGCCCTGTTCCGGCTGGACGACGCCCCCGCGGCACGCGACTGGCTCGCCGAGCGCGAGCTGGACGACGGCGAGGAGTGCGTGCTGCGGCGGGTGGTCTCGCGCGAGGGTCGCAGCCGGAACTGGATCAACGGCAGCCCCGCGGCCGCGCGCGACCTGCGCGCGCTGGGCGAATGCCTGGTGGACATCCACGGCCAGCACGAGCACCAGTCCCTGCTGCGCGCGTCCGTGCAGCGGGAGATCGTCGACGGCTACGGCGGCCACGAGGACCGCGTCGCGGCGGTCGCCGAGGCCTGCCGGCGCCTGCGTGCGCTGGAAGACGAGATCGCCGGCATCGAGCAGATCGGGGACGACGGCGAGAGCCGGCTGGACCTGCTGCGTTACCAGGTGCAGGAGCTGGAGGCGCTCGATCTCAAGCCGGACGAGCTGCCGGAACTGGAGGCCGAGCTGCGCCGTCTGGCCAACGCCGAGCGCCTGATCGCCGACGGCAACAAGGCAATGGGCCTGCTGTACGAGGCCGAGGAGAACAGCGCCACCGATCTGCTCGGGGCCGCCGAACGCCTGCTGACCGATCTCGCCGAACTGGACGAGGGCTTCCGCGAATCCGCGGAGGCCACCGCCGCCGCCCGCATCCAGGTCCAGGAATCCGCGGACGCGCTGCGCCGGCGCCTGGACGGCGTGGAGCTGGACCCCGAGCGCCTGGCGACGGTGGAGTCGCGGCTGGCGAGCATCCAGGACCTGGCCCGCAAACACCGCTGCGAACCCGAGGCGCTTCCGGAACGCCTCGAACGGCTGCAGCGGGAACTGGCCGACCTGGAGGGGGCCGGCGAGCGGCTGGCGGCGCTGCGGCGCGACCGCGACGCGGCCCTGGCCGACTACCGCGAACGGGCCGCCGCCCTGCATGACGCTCGCGCCGAGGCGGCGGCGTCCCTGACCGGATCCGTGACCGCGGGCATCCGCGAGTTGGGTATGCCCCAGGGCGAGTTCGAGGTCGCGGTGGCCCACGACGCCGAGGCCGCCCCGACCGCGCACGGCAACGACCGTATCGTCTTCCGCGTGACCGCCAATCCCGGCCAGGCGGCGCGGCCGCTGGAGCGCGTGGCCTCCGGCGGCGAACTGTCGCGGATCAGCCTCGCGATCCAGGTGGTGGCCGCAGCCGCGACGCGGGTGCCGACCCTGGTCTTCGACGAGGTCGACGCCGGCATCGGCGGTGGCGTCGCCGAGATCGTGGGACGGCAACTGCGGCGGTTGGGCGCCGATCGCCAGACCCTGTGCGTCACCCACCTGCCCCAGGTGGCCGCCCAGGCACGGCAGCATCTGCATGTCAGCAAGGAAGTCGCCGACGGCACCACCCGCACCCGTATCCGGGAACTCGCCGCGGACCGCCGGGTCGAAGAACTGGCGCGCATGCTCGGGGGAGTCGAGATCACCGATCAGACCCTGGCGCATGCGCGCGAGATGATCGAACGCGCGGCAGGCTAGAGTCCGTTAACACCGCAGTCGCGGCCACGGCCGAAGTGTTAACAGGCCCTGGTATCTTGCCGCTGCCGCCGACGCTCCCGTAACATGCCGCATTTTCCGCAGGGCTGGTCACATCACATGAAAGCCGTCGCCGCCGTCGTCGCCACCGCCGCGCTGCTCGCCGGCTGCAGCCTGCCCACGCTGTTCCGCGTGCCCATCCTCCAGGGCAATATCGTGGACAGCGAGAAGGTCAAGCAGCTCGAACCCGGCATGACGCCGCGCCAGGTCCGCTATCTCCTCGGCACGCCGCTGATCGACAACAGCTTCGACGCCCGGCGCTGGGACTACGTCTTCTACCTGCGGGACAAGAACGCCAACGTCAGCGAGAGCCAGCTCAGCCTGTTCTTCGACGACGGCAAGCTCGCCCGCATCGAGGGCGACAAGACCTACCAGGCCATGCTCCCCGAGGAGATGCGCGAGATCGACCCCGACGAGCTCGAGGAAGCCATGGCGGACGACGATTCGCCGCTGCCCGCCGAGCGCCGGCCGACACCGGAGCCGGGCCCCGACACGCCCTCGCCCGTTCCCGGCGGCTGACGCCGGCGCTCACGCGCCCGGTCGCCGCGGGCCCGGTTCCTCGCGAGTCTCCGACGCGGACGGTCCTGCCTCCGCCGCGTTTTCCTCCTCCGCGGGCCAACGCTCCTCGATCAAGCGCTCGATCTGCGCCTGCACCATCGCTTCGTGCAACTCCCACTGGCGGCGTTCCTCGCGCAGTGACTTGAGCAGCGCACCCGCCATGAAAATCATCAAGAGCATGAACGGGAAGGCGGCGAGGATGGAGATGGTCTGCAACGCCGCGAGCCCTCCGCTCAGAAGCAGCACACCCGCCACCACCACCTGCAGCACGCCCCAGGTCACCCGGATCAGCCGCCCCGGCTCCAACACGCCCTTGCTGGTGAACATCCCCAGGACGAAGGTCGCCGAGTTGGCGGACGTGATCACGAACAGCACCACCAGCGCGACAGTCAGCGCACCCAGGTACTCCGCGGCCGGAAGCTGTGCCAGGGTCACGAACAGGGCCGAGCTGAGCTCGCGGGTGACGGCATCGCCGATGCCCGCGCCGGCGAACATCTCGTAGTACAGCCCGGAACCGCCGAAGGTCGCGAGCCACACGGCGCTGAGCACCACCGGCACGCCGATCACGCCGAGCACGAACTCGCGGATCGTGCGCCCGCGCGAGATGCGGGCTATGAAGGCGCCGACGAACGGCGCCCAGGCCAGGCCCCAGGCCCAGTAGAAAATGGTCCAGCGCTCCACCCAGTCGCCGCCGGTATACGGCGTCATCACCAGGCTCATGCCGATGACGTTGCCGAAATACTCGCCGACGGCATTGGTCAGGGCCGCGGTGATGAAATCGGTCGGCCCGGCGAAAAAGACGAATACCAGCAACGCTGCCGCCAGCAGCATGTTCAGGTCGCTGACGTAACGCACGCCCCGCTCCAGCGGCGTCAGGGCACACAGCAGGAACACCAGCGCCACGCCGCCCAGGATGGCGAGCTGCTCCGTGGCGCCGAAGCCGATCTCCCAGGGCGACACCGCCACCAGGCCGCTGTTGATCTGGATCACGCCCAGACCGACCGTGGTGGCCACGCCGAACACCGTGGAGACCACGGCGAGTGTATTGATGGCATGTCCCCGGACGCCGTCCACGGCATCGCCCAGGCTGTCGCGGAAGGCCTCGCTGATCAGACCCGGACGCTGCCGGCGAAAGCGCACGTAGGCGATGGCCAGGCCGACCACCGCGAAATTGGCCCACTGGTGAAACCCCCAATGGAACAGGGAATAACGCAGAGCCAGGTTGGCCGCCTCGGGCGAACGCGGCGTGGCGCCTCCCAGGGGCGGCGCCACATAGTGGGTCATGGGCTCGGCCACGCCCCAGAACACCAGGCCCACGCCCATGCCGGCGGAGAAGATCATCCCCAGCCAGGTGGTATAGGGAAACTCCGGAGCCTCGCCGTCCGCGCCCAGGCGGATGCGCCCGTAGTCGCTGAACGCCACGCCGATGCAGAACACCAGGAACCCCGTGGTGGCGAACAGGTACAGCCAGCCGAAGTGCTGCGTGGTGAAATCCAGTCCCGTCTGGGCCCACCTCGCCAACTCGGCCGGCATCGCCACGCCCGCCGCGACGAAGGCCGCGAGCGCGGCGACCGACAGATAGAAGACCCAGCCGGGACGTGTGCTGGACGTCATCAAAGCCCTCCCTGGGTGTCCCGGGCCGCGGCGCGCCGGCGGCGCGCCTCCTTGGGATCGATCGTCAGCGGGCGGTAAATCTCGACCCGGTCGCCCTCGCGCAGCAGGCGCTCCGGCGACACCTTGCGGCCGAATATCCCCACCGGCGTCCCCGGCCAGTCGATCTCCGGATGCCGTTCCAGCACCCCGGACGCCGTCACCGCCTCGGCCACGCTGCTGCCCGGCGGCAGGTCCAGTGTCAGCAGCGTCTGCCCCTCGGGCCGGGCATAGGCGACTTCCACCCGCATCACCAAAGATTCTCCATGAACGCGAAGATGCCGGCCGAATAGAGCAACACCAGGATCAGCCCGATCCGGGCCGGGTAGCGCAGGATCCAGTGCCACAGCCGGAAGGCGCGGGCCCCGTCGCCCGCGCTCCAGACATCGCGCAGGGCGCCCGGACTCAGGAAGCGGCCGGCGAAGACGCACAGCAGCAATCCCACCAGCGGCAGCAACAGGCGCGACGACAACTGCGACAGCCAGTCGAACACGGTCCGCTCGTACAGGGTGAAGTCCGCCATCAGGTTGAACGACAGCAGGGTGCCGAGGCCCAGGAACCAGATCACGATGCCCGTGCCCGTGGCCGCGGCCACGCGCGTCACCGCGAAGCGGGCCATGACCCAGGCCACCACCGGCTCCATCAAGGCCACGGCGGACGTCAGTGTCACCAACAGCAGCATGAAGAAGAACAGGGTCGAGAGCCAGCCGCCGGCCACCGCCGCGGCCGCCGCCGGCACCGCCTCGAATACCAGTTTGAGACCGCTGGCCGGCGCCTGTCCCGCGGCCGACAGCAACGCCATCACCGCAAACCCCGCGACCAGGGCGAAACCCATGTCCAGCAGCATCACGGCGCCGCCGACGCGCACCAGCGAGGTCTCCTCGCGCAGATAGGCACCGAACGTGAGCATCACGCCCAGACCCAGGCTCAGACTGAAGAATGCCTGGTGCAGGGCCTCGACCACGCCGCGCCAGCCCAGGGCCGCGAAATCCGGCCGCAGCAGGTGTACCAGCGCCGCGTCCCTGCCGGGCCCGGCCGCGACCAGGGCCAGCGCCGCCGCCGACAACAGCGCGCCACTGAGCAGCCAGCGGGCCGCCGGTTCCAATCCCCGGCGTACGCCGTGCGCCACGATCACGGTCGACGCCACCATGAAGATCGTGTGCCAACCCAATCCCTTTTCCGGATCGGAGACCAGGACCAGAAACGTCTCACGCAGGGCTTCCGGGCGCGCCCCCTCCAGACCGCCGGCGATCGAGCGCAGCAGGTAGGCCATGCTCCAGCCGGCGATCACGCTGTAGTAGGACAGCACCAGCGCCGCCCCCAGCAGGGCCAGGTGGCCCACCGACCGCCAGGCGCGATGCAGGCCGCTCGCGGCGGCCCAGCGTCCGAGCATGGTCGGCAGGTCGGCGCGCACCCCGCGACCCAGGAGCAACTGCGCGATCAGAAGCGGCAGTCCCATGAAAACCAGCGCCAGCATGTAGACGAGAACGAACGCGCCGCCCCCGTACTCGCCGGCCAGATAAGGCAAGCGCCAGACATTGCCCAGGCCGATGGCCGCGCCGGCCGCCGCCAGGACGAACAGCGTCGGCGAGGACCAGCGGACGGGCGCGTCGGCGGCTCCCCCCGGCATCGCGGTGTCTCGTTCTTCTGTCACTGCATCGCTTCCGTCAACAGGCTCCGGGGCCGCCGCGTTGCGGCCCGCGGGAGTAGAGTCTACGCTACACGCGCCGCGGCCCGCGCCGCCACGACTCCACCGCCGCAGCCCGACGCCGCCGACAGATTCCTATGGCCAAATCCAAGACCGCAAAAGCCGCACCCGCGACCATCGCGCTCAACCGCAAGGCCAAGCACGACTACTTCATCGAGGAGCGCCTGGAGGCGGGCCTGGTCCTCCAGGGCTGGGAGGTCAAGTCGCTGCGCGCCGGCAAGGGCCGCATCACCGAGGCCTACGTCATCATCAAGGACGGCGAGGCCTGGCTGCTGGGCGCGCACATCCACCCCCTGCCCTCGGCCTCGACCCACATCGAGACCGATCCCACGCGCACCCGCAAGCTGCTGCTGCACGACCGCGAGATCGCCCACCTGATCGGCGCCACCGAGCAGAAGGGCTTCACCATCGTGCCCCTGGCCCTGTACTGGAAGCGCGGCAACGCCAAGCTGGAGATCGCGCTGGCCAAGGGCAAGGCCAAGCACGACAAGCGCCAGGCCAAGAAGGACAAGGACTGGCAGCGGCGCAAGGCGCAGTTGTTGCGGCATGAGTGAGTTGGTGATTGGTGATTGGTGATTGGTGATTGGTGATTGGTGATTGGTGATTGGTGATTGGTGATTGGTGATTGGTGATTGGTAAAGAGTGTACAAGTTTCGTATTTACCCGACACATGGGGTCTCCGATGACTCTGATTATGCCGCTTCTCTGGCGTCGGTTTCCTCCTCTTTCGGGATGATCGGTGGCAGCTTCTTGCGATCCAGCGCCTCGCGTAGCGCCTGAGCCGGTGTTCGGCCCTTCAGGCGATAGCCCTGGTGGCTGCGTTTGAGGTTGTAGAACTCGAGGAAGCTGTCCAGGTCGCGCTGGATTTCCTCGGCCGAGTCGTACCACTTCTCCCGTCCCTTGATCCGGAAGTGCTCGTCGAGCAGCGTGCGGTTCATGCGCTCGACAAAGCCATTGGTACGCGGCGAGCGGACCTTGGTGGTGCGGTGCTCGATGTCGTGCAAGGCCAGCAGCAGCTCATAGGGATGCTGCTCCGGCCGGCCACTGAATTCGCGGCCATTGTCGGTGAGCACGGCTTTCACGGGCACGCCCAGGGCCTCATAGAAGGGCAGCACGCGGTCGTAGAGCAGATCGGCCGCGGTGATCGGCATCTTCGAAGTATAGACCTTGGCGAAGGCCAACGAGCAGAAGGCGTCGACCACGACCTGGACGTAGATTTTGCCCACGCCCTTGAGCGTGCCCCAGTAGAAGGTGTCCTGGTTGAGCAGCTCGCCCGGCGCGCGGGTCTCGACGTGGCGCATGCGGAACTCCGGTGAATGGCGCTCCAACAAGCGGATCTGATCCTCTGAGAGGACGACGGTCTGCTCCCGGGCCTCGGCCTCGAGCCGCATCAAACGCTTGTAGCGGGTCTCCAGCTCGTGGCGCAGCCACACGCCCCGTACGCCGGAGGGGCCGACATCCACGCCCTGCAGCCGCAGTTCATTGGCGATGCGCTGGCTGCCGTAGGTGGGCTTTTGCAGCGACAGCTCCAGGATCTGGCGCTCGACGTCCTCCGGGACCCGGTTGGGGTGCGGATTGCGAGGCCCGCGCCGCTGCTCGACCAGGGCGGCCACGCCGCCGACCTTGAAGGCCTTCTGGACCTCGTAAAACGTATCGCGGTGATAGCCCATGATCTGACAGGCCTTGGAGACATTACCCAGCTCCTCGGCCAATTGCAGCAGCGACAACTTGCGCTTGGTACTCTGTGAAACGGTGGTCATCGGGGATCCTCCTGTGTAGCTCTGCGTGTGGTAACGAAGAGTCTATCGGAGACCCCGGTGGCCACCCCCGCTTAATCCAACTCAGCAGGGGCGGGTGTCGGATAAATACTCAACTAGCTCAGCAAAGAGCGTAACCCTCCCTCTTCCCAACGAATCACAAATCACTAATCACGGATCACGTTCTTCCCGAATCACAAATCACCAATGACGGATCACGTCCCCTTGAAACGCCCGCCGCAACCACCATTATTACCGTGACGCCGGCGATAGGCGGCGTGCTATGATGAGATTCCTTCGGGGGCGACATGGCTTCGACGCAGGTGTCGAAACCCGAGGTGCATGCCGAGGTTGCGATCCACCTCGTTAAACAGGTTGCACCCTAAAGATAGTTGCCAACGACGACAACTACGCTCTGGCGGCCTAAAACCCGCTAGCGTCCGCCCGGTAAGTGCCTGTGCTTCCGGTCACGGGCGTCGAATCTCACAGGCTCGCGGCTAGGCCCCGTCCCGGGCCGAACCGTTAAGAGCAAACGGGACTAAGCGGCCGTTTTCCCTGTCCGTCGGGTAGCGGTCGCCGACAATCAAAGACGGAATAAGCATGTAGATCCGAGGGCGGAGGACCTGCGGACGCCGGTTCGATTCCGGCCGCCTCCACCAACGACGAAAGCCCCTCTCTCGAGGGGCTTTTTCTGTTGCGCAGCGGCCGGCAGCCCCCGGGCCCGGTCCGGCACAGCCCGGCTCGGCGCTTGCCTTTGAGCCTGTAGGCGGCGTGACGGGTGGAGCGGCCCCCTTTGTCCGGTGAACAGAGGAAGTCCGACGAACGCGACGCCGAAGGTGTAGCTGGAACGGTCCGAAGCCTCCAAGCCAGACTGATGGATGTCCCGATCTACCGGCAGCAGAGTAATCGACAAATGGATCGGGAGCGTCCGATCGGCGCTGGGGTGCGATAGAAATCGCGCCCCTTCTACTTTGCAGGTGAAGGCCGTGCGCTATTCCGGCTAAGCAATGGCGCTCTCTGCCATCAACTCCGCCTGGCGAATGACCAGTTGGGTGGCAGCTTCCTGCGCATCGGGCGGGTAACCGTATTTCGCCAAAAGGCGCCGCACCGTTCTGCGCATGTCTGCCCGTACTGCATCACGCTGAGTCCAGTCCAGGGACGCTTTTGCCTTTATGCGCTCGGAGAGTTCACGTGCGATCAGCCGAAGCGTTTCGTCCTGAATCACTTCCCGCGCCGATTCGTTGTCCGCGAGCGCGTCGTAGAACGCTAGTTCCTCGTCGCTCAGTCCGAATTCCTCGCCACGATTCACAGCTTCACGAATTTCCCGCGCCAGGCCAATTAGTTCCTCAATCACTTGCGCTGTCGTGATGGCACGGTTCGTGTACCGCGTGAGAACGGTCTCAAGCGATTCACGGAAGCTTCTGGACTCTACGATGTTGACCCGCTCACGACTTCGAATCTGATCGTTCAACAACTTGCGCAGCGTCTCAAGGGCCAGGTTCTTGTGCGGTAGCGCGGCCAGCCGGTCAAGGAAGTCGTCGGACAGGATGCCGATATTTTGCTCCGCCAGACCCGCCGCCTGGAACAGATCAATCACCCCGTCGGAGGCAATGGCGCCTGAAATCACCTGGCGCACAGCGACCCGTGAATCCACGGGCGGCGGCCCCTTGTCATCGCCAAGCCGCTTACGGATGGCGGCGCGAACCGCCTGAAAATACGCCAGATGGTCGCGTATAGCCTCCGTCTCCGGTCGCGGCACTGACAGGGAAAAAGCCTTCGACAGCCCCGTCACCATGGTCATGAAACGCCGCTTACCGTCGCCTTGCTGGAACACATAGTCGGCGCCCGCCGTGACAGCGCCCAACTGATCGGCCTCATTCCCGTTGAAAAAGCCGCTGTAGTCAAAGCCGTTGAAGAAATCCCGCAGGGCCTCGAATTGCCGCTCCATCAGCGGCACGGCTTCTTCCTGAATATCCTCAACCGGGCTGCCGGCCCCACCCGCCTGGGTGTAGGTCTGTACCGCATCCCGCAACTGGTCTGCGATGCCGAGAAAATCGACGACCACCCCACCCGGCTTCTCCCCGAAAACGCGGTTCACCCGGGCAATGGCCTGCATCAGGTTGTGGCCCGCCAGTGGCTTGTCCAGGTACATGGTATGCATCGGCGGGCAATCAAAGCCCGTCAGCCACATGTCGCAAACGATCACCAACCGCAGATCATCTTCCGGGTCCTTGAAGCGACGCGCCAGCGCTTCGCGCCGTGCTTTTGTGCGCGAGTGAAAAGTGACCCGCTCACCCTCGGCCGCGGAACCGGTCATGACAACCTTTACGAACCCCGCATCGTCGTCCTCAGCGTGCCAATCCGGCCGCAAGGCGACGATCTCGTCATACAGATTCATGCAGATTTCACGGCTCATGCACACGGCCATGGCCTTGCCTTCGATGACTTCACGCCGCTTCTCGAAGTGCTCGACAATTTCCCGCGCCACGAGCCTGAGACGTGCACGCGCTCCTGCCAGCGCTTCCAGCTCCACGCGGATATAATCGTCCACTTTCTGGCCGGACTTGTCCGCTTCGGCAGCCAGCCGAACCCTCATTTCCTCCTCGGCTTCGCGCACACCCTGCTCGTCAGGAACGAGCTTCACCAGACGCATTTCGTAGTAGATGGGTACGGTGGCGTTGTCTTCGATGGCCTGCCGGATGTCATAAACATCGGCGTAATCACCAAATACCGCCGGAGTGCTCCTATCGTCGCGTTCGAGCGGCGTTCCGGTGAACCCGACAAAGGTGGCATTGGGAATCGCGTCGCGCATCCAGCGAGCCCCACCTTCCAGAAAACCGTACTGGCTCCGATGCGCTTCGTCGGCCAGAACGACGATGTTCGAGCGCTCGCTGACCGGGCCGCCGCGCTCCTCGAACTTCTGAATGGTCGTGAACACGACTCCGCCGGACGCCCGGTTCAACCTGGCTGCCAGGTCGTCCCGGCTGTTGGCCTGCTCGGGCTGCTGCCGCAATAGCGCCCGACCGGCCGCAAAGGTGCCAAAAAGCTGCCCATCCAGATCGTTGCGGTCCGTGACGACAACCACCGTCGGGTTGGCGAGCTGATCGTCACCAATCAGGGCCCCGGAGAGCATCAACATGGTCAGGCTCTTGCCCGAGCCCTGCGTGTGCCAGATAACGCCGCCACGGCCGTCGCCTTCCCCAGCCGGCGGTCGCAAGGCCGCTTTCACGGACGCCCGCGCCTTCTGCATGGCTCGGAACTGGTGATAGCCGGCGATCTTCTTGACGATCTCTCCGGTCCGGTCGTCTTCCTCGAAAATCACACAGTGACGCAGGTAATCCAGCAGCCGTTGCGGCGCAAAAAGGCCCGTTGCCAAGGCTTCCAGGGTCGGCTCCCCCGGATGCGCAGCATCCTCGATCGAGCGCCACGGGGCAAAGCGGTCCGACCCCGCCGTCAATGAACCGACACGGGTGGCATCCCCATCACTGATCACCATCAGCTCGTTGTAGTGGAACAACGCAGGGACATGTTCCTTGTAGTCCTGAAGCTGGCGGTAAGCCTTCCATAGATCGGCCTGCACATCGGAAGGGTCCTTCAGTTCGATGACCGCAACGGGCAAACCGTTAAGAAACACCACCAGATCGGCCCGGCGAGTGCTGTTGCCCGCCTTCACCGTAAACTGATGGACAACCATCAGGTCATTCGCGCCAGGGCTGGAGAAGTCCGCGAGCCAGGCCTTGTCACCGCGCGTTTCGCCGTTCTGTGTCCGGTACTCCACGTCGATGCCGTCCGTCAGCAGACGGTGAAACCAGCGGTTATTCTGAAAAAGCGCGGGCTCCGGGGGCCGGGCGACAATGCGCACCGCCTGCTCCACGGCATCTTCCGGCAGGTGGCGGTTGATCCGGCGCAACACCGCGCGGAGCCTAGGTTCCAGAATCACATGCTCGTGGCTCTCCCGCAGGGGCGCGCCCACCCCCGGCGAGATGTCCGCCCCCTTGCGGATATCGAATCCCAGTGCTTCGAACCAGCCGAGAGCCGCTTTTTCAACTTGTTGTTCTGAAAGCGTCTTGGCCATTATTTATCCTGTGGATCAGCGCTCGGAATCATCGGCGAGGTCATTGAGCATGGCCAGAACGGTTTCAATGAGCACCGGGATATCGTTTCGGCAAATGGCGAAAACCTGTTCGGCATCGACATCAAAATAGCCGTGCGCGATTACGTCTCGAACACCTTTCACACCCGTCCAGTCGACACCCGGATAGCGGGCCAGCAACTTGCCGTCCGTTTTCCTGTCCACTTGCTTGAACGCTTCGCCCACCCCGACCAAAACCATGCAGATAGCGTCCAGCCGATCCTGTCCCTCGGCCGTATCGTAAAAATCTTCGGGCGTACTGATACCGGTGAACCGGCGGGGGATTCGCTCCAAAGCCTCCAGCACATCCTCCAGCCGTTCGACGATCAGCGCATCACGAGACATAACGCGCCTCGCGCTGAATGCGGGCCTTGAGCCGGGGATTCATGTGCGCTCGCAGCCGGATCACGTCCACGTGCCGACCCATCAGCTCCTCGAGCTCCTGGCGCATGTGGGAGGCCCGAAACAGGTTGGGCGTGTCGGTCTCGTACACGATATCGATATCGCTGTCCGGCCCGGGCTCGCCACGCGCCACCGAACCGAACACGCCGATTCTAGTGATGCCGTAACTCTGCCCGCGGCTGTCCTTGAATCGCCGCAGAGTCGCCAGCACATTATCTCGCTGAAGCTCGTTACTCATGTCATGACCTCGAATGCCACCGGGGAACGTGCACCACACGCGCGGCGCTCTCTAGCTGGCGCAATGTTGGCTGCAATCCCCGCTCTCCGAGTCCGGAAGTTTAGGGAAGCGTCCCGTCAGGTCGAGCGCCTCCAGCCCGGCGCGCTCTCGCGCCCAGATGATCAGCTCGGGATTGACGGCTACGCGGTTCATTGCTGCTGTCCCTCTCCCTCGGGCTTGCTACCGGTTTCCCAGTTGCGACAAATTTCCTCCACCTCGATTTCTGGCGGAGCTTCAGCCACCCAATACCTGTAGAATTGCGGGTCCTTACTCCTAGGAGCGGGTTTCGCGTCGCGAATCCTCACCAATGCGGGTGCCGACACACACTCGCCAAGTACAAGCGCAGTTTGTGGCGCGAGCGCCGGAATCTGCTCCAGCATCGGCCCATAGATTCCCGGGACGATTTCCTTAAAGTAGCGCAAATCCTCCGGGTTCTGCAGCCGGTGCACGATAAAGCTGCTGCATTGGGATAACACCGTCTTCGAAAGCTCGCTCGGACGCTGGGATGCCACCACCAGACTCAAGCCGTATTTTCGGCCCTCGCGCGCGATACGCTCGAATACCTCACGGGCGATCGATTCTTCCTCACCAAACCTTGGCTGCTGAATGTAATTCTGAGCCTCTTCAAGCACGAGCATGACAGGTAATGACCCACGTGCTTCTTCACCGCCGTGCTCTCCAAGGCGCTGAAGAAATTCGAGAATCAGCCGACCGATAAGGGCGGTGACATTCTCCATGACCTCTGATGCCAGCAGGCTAAGATCAAGGATAACCACATCGTCCGGCTCTGGGCCGCTACGCTGTCGATTGTAAAATGGTAAATCTGTCGGTTGAACAGCAGCTTCACTTGCTAAATCCTGGTCATGTGCCGCCCCGATTCCAAGCAGATCACGAAGGAAGGCTGAAAGGACGTCTGGCGCATCAGGATACGCATCAAACATGAAGTTGAATCGAGGGTCTTCAAAGAATCTCCGAATTCTGAGAAACATTGGTCCACAAGCGTCTCTAGCTCGGGCTGGGTTTCCGGATTCCACCTGTTCTCGCATAGCGGTATCAAGCGCGCTTTCCAAAAACTCATTCCGATCAAAGTAGCGCGGTTGATCAGCACTGACATCTCCCGCAGCCTCAGGTCTAGTAGCCAGCAGCTGGTTCAATCGTTCTATGACAGGATCAATTGCGTCACGTATTTCCTGAAGTCGTGTTCCGCCAAGTCCGCCCTGATTTCCCTGCTGACTCGCCTGCTGTGCGATACCCTGAATCGTCTGGAGAGCCGCTTCCCATTCTTGAAGCACTCCTGGGCCAAAGGCTTGATCTAAAGCCTGCACGTGCCCCGGAAATGTGTCACGATATCGGAGCCCGTCATGACACCGCTGTAACACATTCCCGGGTATTGCCCATTGCTGATTAGGCGCATCATTTTCGATTAGTGAAAGGATCTGCCGAGACGCGGTTCTCAGCACCTCAAGAATTGATGCAGGTGTACCAGCTGCCGTCGAACCTGATCGTGCTAAACGAAGAGCTCGAAGTAATACCGGAGATTGCACCCCCTCCCGCGCTCGAAATAATCGGACAAAGTCATCAGAATTCAGAAACCAATAAGGGATCGCTAATCGCTCGCGTTCAAGAGACGGGTCAGACGGGATGTACAGACACCTAACTGGATCGACGTTTTCCCATTGCCCATTGTCCTTTTCTCGCTGAAAAGCACGCCGATATTCGCCATTGGTATCCAGGATTACACAGGTAGTCCGCCTGACCTCTGGCTGTTCTCGGATAGACTGCAGGAGACTCGCAATCGTGCACGACTTCCCCGATCCGGTGCTACCAAGAATGGCAGCGTGCTTCCCGAAAAACGCGTTTGGATCAATTCGTATGGGCCGTCCCTGTACCACCGCCGACTCGCCAATTGGGATGCAGTATCCAGGCTCATCTGGATCGGAGGGCGCCTCTTCCTGTTTCACAGGCCCGAAAATCGCATCGAGGTCAGCCTGACCAGCCAAGTGGACTGGGTTATCCAGCACGGGAAATAGCGATACGCCCTGCCGGAACTTGCCGCCATCAATGGTCCCAATCAGGGTCGCCTTCATCAGGCGCCGGGCCGCCGGGAGCGCCACCATTGTCCGATCAGCCTTCATTTCAGCTTCTTCAACCAGAACGACCCGCGTTACCATCGCGACCAGACGACGTGCCCCTACCGGAATGACCACATAGGAATTGATGCGCCCGACTTCCTGCGGCCCTTCGTAGGTGCTACGGCTCATTCCCTTCAAGTCCCGGTTCAGTTCGATACTGACCTGAGCGGTATCGATGGCAACAACCCGTCCGATTTCGAAGTCATTCGCCATTGCCAACGCCTCCTTGCGGGTTGTTTTTTTCAAGAGCCCGATGTGTCTCCAATACCTTGCGCCGGATATCTTCATCTCTGAGATCCGGCAACACGTGCTCTACGAAGCCAGCAAGCCTACCCAAGGTCGGGCCTTCCGCGATCCACACTCGCCGGTCCTTCTGCTGGCGTAATTTATTTATGAAATCACTGCTGTCCGGGGAATCTTTGAGTCATGCAAGATAATCCCATAGCT
>NZ_APNM01000021.1:0-53796 GCF_040361335.1 Salinisphaera sp. PC39
CGATGTTATAGGTGCCGACCTTGTTGGCGACGTCGCCGTTGGCGGCGATGCGATCGGCGCCAACGATCACCTTGTCGACCTCGCCCGCCGCCATCAGCGAGCCCACGGTGCTGTCGGTGATCAGGCGGTAGGGGACGCCGATGCGGCCCAGTTCCCAGGCGGTGAGCCGGCCGCCCTGCAGCAGCGGCCGGGTCTCGCCGACCCAGACCGAGATCCGCTTGCCGCGTTCGTGGGCGCGGCGGATCACGCCCAGGGCCGTGCCCACCCCGGCGGTGGCGAGGCCGCCGGTGTTGCAGTGGGTGAGGATGCGGTCGCCGTCCGCGATCAGCGGCTCGCCGTGGTCGGCGATGGCATCGCACAGGGCCCGGTCCTCGTCGAACACGGCGTAGGCCTCGGCGATCGTGCGCTCGCGCCAGTCGTCGCCGGCCAGGCAGGCCCGCAACCGGTCCATGGCATGGGTCAGGTTGACCGCCGTGGGACGGGCCTCGCGCAGCCGTTCGACGGCCGTTTCCAGCTCGGCCCGGCTATCGCCGGCGGCCGCCCGCCGGGCCACCAGCAGGGCCGCGGCGATGGCGATCATGGGGGCGCCGCGCACGCGCAGGGCACGCACCTGCTCGATCAGGGTGTCAACGTCGTCGCAGGCCAGCCAGCGCTCCTCGCCGGGCAGCAGGGTCTGGTCTAGCAGGGACAGGCGCCCGCTCTCGATTCGCAGGCTGGTGGCGGTCAGGTCGCGCATATGCTCGTATCGATCATGGGACGGGTATTGTCCCGCCAACACCCCGCCATTCTCTATAACGCTGGACGTTATATAACGCGACACGTTATGGTTGGCCGATGATAAAGGATTTCGCCGGCAAGGAGACACGGAAGGTCTGGGACGGTCGGGTATCCACCAAGCTGCCGCGGGACATCCAGGCGGCCGCGCGGCGGAAGCTGCGCATGCTCCACAATGCGCAGAACCTGGACGACCTGCGGATTCCGCCGGCGAATCGGCTGGAGGCACTGAAAGGCCGCCGTAAAGGGCAATACAGCATCCGGATCAACGACCAGTGGCGCATCTGTTTCCGTTGGGACAACGGCGTGGCCCACGGTGTCGAGATCGTGGACTATCACTGAGGGACAGGCCGCCATGAGCGAACGACTGCCGAACATCCACCCGGGCGAGGTGCTCCTGGAGGAGTTCCTGCGGCCCATGGAACTGAGCCAGAACCGCCTGGCCCGGGACATTCACGTGCCGCCGCGGCGCATCAACGAGATCATCCACGGCCAGCGGGCGATCACGGCGGATACCGCGTTACGTCTGGGCCGCTACTTCGGCACCAGCGCCAAGTTCTGGCTGGGGCTGCAGGAAGACTACGAACTCGAGGAGGCGCGCCGTCGTCTCGGCGGGCGTATCGAATCCGAGATCGAGCCGTACGCCGCCTGACGCTAGGACGTAGGCCGGGATAAGCGAAGTGTTCCCGGCACCCCTGGCGATTCGCCGGAAACGGGCCTGGCGGCCTTTATTCCGGCCTACGTCTGGTCCGGATCGCTTACAGCCTGATCAAGAACGACCAAGCTTACGACGCCAGCCGGGTCAAGGCCGCTTGACCCGAGACATAGAATCTCTCCCCCTGGCCAGGGGGAGAGGGGATGAGAAAGAGCGGCGGTTAGCCGCCCCGTGATTGCAGGAAGGCCAACAGCTCGTCGGTCTTGGCCCGCATCAGGGCGGCGTCGCCGCGGGATTCGACATTGAGCCGGACCACGGGCTCGGTGTTGGACTTGCGCAGGTTGAAGCGCCAGTCGCCGAAGTCCAGGGACAGGCCGTCGACGTGCTCGACCGATTCGGCCGCCTTGCCGTAATGGGCCTCGACCGCGGCGAGGGCGGCGTCGGGGTCGGCGATCTCGCGGTTGATCTCGCCGGAGGCCGGGTACTTCGCCACGCGCTCCTCGACCAGCTCGGACAGCGGCTTGCCGGTCTCGCTCATGAGTTGGGCGATCACCAGCCAGGGCAGGTGGCCGTTGTCGCAGTAGGCGAAGTCCTTGAAGTAGTGGTGGGCACTCATCTCGCCGCCGTAGATCGCGTCCTCGGCGCGCATGCGCTCCTTCATGAAGGAATGGCCGGCCTTGGTCTGCACGGGCACGCCGCCGGCCTCGGTGACGATGTCGATGGTGTTCCAGGTCAGGCGCGGATCGTGCACGATCTTGGCGCCCGGGTGCATGGCCAGCAGCATGCGCGCGATCAGGCCGACGATGTAATAGCCCTCGATGAACTCGCCGCGCTCGTCGAACAGGAAGCAACGGTCGAAGTCGCCGTCCCAGGCCAGGCCCAGGTCGGCACCGCTGGCGCGCACCGCGTCGACGGTGGCGGCGCGGTTCTCCGGCAGCAGCGGGTTGGGGATGCCGTTGGGCAGCTCGCCGTCCGGCTCGTAGTTCACCCGCACCACCTCGAACGGCAGGCGCTTCTCCAGCTCTTCCATCACCAGCCCGGCGCAGCCGTTGCCGGGGTTGGCGACGATCTTGAGCGGCTTCATCTTCCCCGGTTCGATCCGCGCCATCAGGAAGTCGATGTAGCCGGGGCGGTGGTCCAGCGACCGGCGCTCGCCGGTACGGCCGGCCGCCGGGTAGCTGCCGTCGTGGACCATCTTTTCGATGTCGAACAGGCCCGAGTCGGCGGAGATCGGGCGCGCCCCCTCGCGCACGAACTTCATGCCGTTGTAATCGCGGGGGTTGTGGCTGGCGGTGACCATGATCCCGCCGTCGGCATCCTCGCTGAAGGTGGCGTAGTAGACCTCCTCGGTGCCGCACAGGCCGATGTCCAGGACGTCCGAGCCGCCCTCGGTCAACCCTTTCGCGAGGGCATCCGCCAGGGCCTCGCTGGACAGCCGCATGTCGCGCCCGACCACGACGCGGCGGGCGTCGAGCTGGGCCGCGAAGGCACGACCGATGCGGTAGGCCATGTCCTCGTCGAGCTCGTCCGGAACGCGCGCGCGGATGTCGTATGCCTTGAAGAAGGGATAATAGCTGCCCATCGGTCGTTATCCTTTGTCGGCGCGTCCGTAGACATCGTCGAGACGCACGATGTCGTCCTCGCCCAGGTAGCCGCCGGACTGGACCTCGATCAGTATCAGGTCGATGTTGCCGGGATTTTCCAGCCGGTGGGTCGTGCCCAGCGGGATGTAGGTCGACTGGTCCTCGGTCAGCAGCATCTCCTCGTCGCCGCGCGTGACCTTGGCCGTACCCTGCACCACCACCCAGTGCTCGGCGCGGTGGTGATGCATCTGCAGCGACAGCCGACCGCCGGGCGAGACGATGATCCGCTTGACCTGGAAACGGTCACCGCTGGCGATGGACTCGTAGCTGCCCCAGGGCCGGTAGACCTTGCGGTGCTCGCTGGCCTCGCTGCGTCCGGCCGCCTCCAGGCGCCGGACCAGGGTCTTGATCTCCTGCTCGCGGCCGCGGTCGGCGACCAGCACGGCATCGGTGGTCTCCACGATCACCTGATCGCGCACCCCGAGCGTGGCGATCAGGCGGCCGTCGCTGTAGACCACGCTGTCGCGCGTGTCCTCGAGCAACACGTCACCGCGGGCGACGTTGCCGTCGGCGTCCGCCGGCAGGACCTCGGCCAGTGCGGACCAACTGCCGAGATCGCTCCAGGTCGCGCTCAGCGGCACGACCGCGGCGTCCCGGGTCTTTTCCATCACGGCGTAGTCGATCGACTCCGAGCGGCAGGCGGCGAACGCCTCGGCGTCCAGGCGCAGGAAGTCGGCGTCGCGCGTCGCCCCCTCGTGGGCCGCCCGCGCCGCCTCCAGGATATCCGGGGCATGGGTCGCCAGCGCCGCCAGGTAGGCACCGGCGGGGAACAGGAACATGCCGCTGTTCCAATAATAGCCGCCCGCATCCAGATAGCTCCGAGCGGTCGCCTCGTCGGGTTTCTCCACGAATGCCTCGATCCGGCAGGTGTCCCCCGCCACCGGCGCGCCGGCACGGATGTAGCCGTAGCCGGTCTCGGGCCGGGTCGGCTCCACGCCGAAAGTCACCAGCAGTCCCTGTGCCGCCGCTTCCCGGCCCGCGGCCACGGCCGTCGCGAAGCGACCGGCATCGCCGATCACGTGATCCGAGGGCAGCACCAGCAGCATGGCGTCGTCGTCCCGCGCCAGGGCCTCGAGCGCGGCGACGGCGACGGCGGGGGCGGTATTGCGGGCGGCGGGCTCCAGGATCACCCGGCCGTCGACGCCGGCGCGGCGCATGTGCTCCGCGATCATGAAGCGATGGGCCTCGCGTCCGACGACCAGCGGATCGCCGACGCCCTCGATCCGGGTCGCCCTCTCGATCGCGCCCTGCAGCAGGCTTTCGCCGTCGGTGACCGCGAGAAACTGCTTGGGCCGGGCTTCGCGGGACAGCGGCCACAGGCGCGTCCCCGATCCGCCGGCCAGAAGAACCGGTACCAGCATCGGCATATCCGTTTTGAGTTGCGCAGATTGTGCGTATTTGTGCCCGAAAAGGCCAATATGCCGCGAGGCGCGGGCAAGCGGGACCGGTTCCCCGGCACGACCCGAGAGCGGGCCTGTAGGAAAATGCAGTCCACGGACGTGCGATTCAGGCCGTTCTCCGCGTGTTCCCCGGCCGTAACCGGCCGCTGCACCATGCGGTCGCCGACGCCGGACGAAGCGGTGCCGCGTGTTATATACTGGCCGGGCTTCGACGACGCGGCGGTGTACGCCCGGGATCGCGTGACGTTCGCGCCGGGGCGCCCGCACCGCAGCCACTTCTTACAAGGGAAGGGATGGACGTGACCCGGTCGCCGCTTACCCGCAGCCAGCGCGCCCTGTTGGCCCTGGCCTGCTCGCTCGCCGTCGCCGCGCCCGCGGCGGCGCAATCCCCGGACGCGATCCAGACGCTGCTGGAGCGGGGGCAATACGACAAGGCCGCGGAGACCAGCGCCGCGTACCTGGAGGATCATCCGGACGCCACCCGGGTCCGTTTCCAGCGCGGTCTCGCCCTGGCCGAGCTCGGTCGCCGCGAGGAGGCGATCGAGGCGTTCGGCGAACTCGCGCGCGCCTATCCACAGGCCCCCGAGCCGGCCAACAACCTCGCCGTGCTCTACGCGCAGCAGGGCGACTACGAGAAGGCCCGGCGCTGGCTCGAGGCGGCAATGGCCACCCATCCCGCCTACGCCACGGCCCACAAGAACCTGGGCGACGTCTATACCGCCCTGGCCGCCGCCGCCTACAGCAAGGCCCTGGACGAACAGGACCGCGCCGACCTGGGCGTGGAACTGGAATACGTGGGCGAGATGGGTGTCGAGCAGGACGACGGCGGCGACGGCACCCGGCTGGCCGCCTCGGACGGCGAGGGCCGCATGCGCTCGGTCCCGGCGCCCGAGCCGGCGCCGGAGCCGGCGCGTCCACCGCAACCCGAGCCGGCGCAGCCGGAGCCCGCCCCACAGCCCGCCTCGGAACCGGCTTCAGAGGATGGGGCTCCGGCCGGCGGCGGCGATGCCGCGACCCCGGCGCCCGCCGCACCGGATGACACCGACGCCGGTGGTGGTCCCGTGGGTCCCACCAGCGGTCGCGCGGGCGAGGTCATGCGCGCGGTGCGCGCCTGGGCCCGGGCCTGGGAAGCGCAGGACGTGGCCGGCTATCTCGACGCCTATGCCGAGAACTTCTACCCCGGCGACGGGCTGACGCTGGCCGAATGGCGCGCCCAGCGCCGGGACCGCGTGGGCTCACCGGCCGACATCGCGATCGAGATCTCCGAGCCGAGCGTGACCTTCCCGGAGCCCGGCCGCGCCGAGGTCGTGTTCCAGCAGGCCTATAGCTCCGAAACCTACAGCGACCGGGTCCGCAAGCGGCTGGTGCTGGAGCGCAAGGACGACGCCTGGCGCATCGTGCGGGAGATCTCCGAATAGTGGCGACGAGCATCGCCTTCCGGTCGCGACGGGCCGCGACCACGCTCGGCCGGGCCGCCGCGATCCTGTCGCTGCTGGCGGCACCCGCCTTCGCCGGCCCGCGCCTGAGCGCGAGCAGCGACGCCCTGCACGCCAACCCCGAGGACCGCCTGATCGCGGCCCTGGCCGACATGCGCCGGGGCGCGTTCGATGCCGCCCTCGACGACCTGGAACAACTGATCTCCCAGGAACCCGATTTCCGGCTCGCGCATTATCTCCAGGGGGAATTGCTACTGGCGCGGGCGGGGCGGCCGCTGGACGTGGCGGTGGCCCGCGGTGACAACGAGCGCAGCCGGGAGCTGGTCGACGAGGCCCTGGCGCGCTGGTCCCACCGCCTGTCGTCGCCTCCCCCCGGCGCCGTGCCCGACGCCGTGCTCCAGCTCGCGCCGCAGTTCGAGCATGTGGTGGTGGTGGACCTGCTCCGGCATCGCCTGTATCTGTGGCGCAACACCGGTCAGCGGCTGGAGCTCGTGGCCGATTTCTACGCCAGCATCGGCCGTGCCGGCGTCGGCAAGGAGAAGGAGGGCGACCTGCGCACGCCGGTGGGCGTCTATCGCGTCACCGAGTACAAGCCCGACAGCGAGCTGCCGGAGCTCTACGGCGACGGCGCCTTCCCCGTGAACTACCCCAACAGCCTGGACCAGATCCGCGGGCGGACCGGCTACGGCATCTGGGTGCACGGCGTCCCCCGCGACACCTACAGCCGGGCGCCGCGCGCCAGCGAGGGTTGCGTGGTGGTGGCCAACGAGGACCTGCAGATGCTGCGCCGCTACCTGCGCCCCGGCCGCACGCCCGTGGTGTTCTCCGACCGGCTGGAATGGCTGACCCCGGACGAGGCCGAGGCGCGGCGCCGGACGCTCATGGCGCGGCTCGACGCCTGGCGTTCGAGCTGGGAAAGCCTGGACACCGGCGCCTACCTGTCCTACTACGCCGATGACTTCATCTCCGCCACCGGCATGGACAAGGACGCGTTCGCGGCCTACAAGCGCGAGGTCAACGCCGACAAGACCCGTATCGACGTCAGCCTGGAGGACGTGAGCATCTACCGCTATCCGGGCGAGGACGACCTGGCCCTGATCAGCTTCCTGCAGCGTTATTCCAGCAACAACTTCCAGGCGGTGTCGCGCAAGCAGCAGTTCTGGCGCAAGGACCCGTCGTCCGGCTGGCAGATCGTGCACGAATCCCGGGTCGAGTAACCCTCGCCGGCGGCGATCCGCTGCGGCGGCTCCTCGCCCGAGGGTCGTTCGTCGGGCGGATTGCGCACGTGCCGGCTCAGCCAGGCCACCAGATCCCGCCACACCGCCGCACTCTCGGCATGGCTGGGCATGATGCCCGCGTGCGGCAGCTCCAGCGTGAGCACCGGAATCCCGCGGTTGAGGCCGGCGAAGTTGCCGAGCGAGCCGGGGTAGGCCCCGAGCCGGTGCAGGTCGAGATACCCCAGGCGGCGCGGCGGCGTCTTGGGCCCGTCGAAGTCGACCACGCCCAGCGGCGCGTGCACCGTGACGATCGCGTCCGGCCGGAACGCCTCGATCTGCGAGAACAGCCACTGGCTCTCGGGTTCCGACAGCGGCGCCTCCCCCGGATAGCGCCGCGGATCGCGACCCGTGCGCTCCACCCAGTATTCCTGCTGGTGCTCGTGCCAGTTGGGCGTCGGGAAATTGCGGTTGAGATCGATGCCGTTGGCGTTGGTGCGCACCGCCGGCCCGGCATTCAGCCCGTCGAGGTTCAGGCCCGGCACGACCCGCCAGTGGAACAACCCCGAGTGGTGGACATCGAGGGTCCGCATCCAGCGGAAGATCACCGAGAACGACGAGTACTCGTCGCCGTGGATACCGCCCAGCAGCAGGACGCGTCCCTGCGGCTCGCGGGGTGCCAGCGGCGGATATTCGCGCATCAGGATGGGCCGGCCCTGGACGGTACGGCCGCCGGCGGGCTCCAGGCCGGCCTCCAGGCAGTCGGCCATGCTCACGCTGCCCAGAACCCCCGCCAGCGCGCGGCAGCCGGCCGCGACCTCCGGTGCCGGCTCGGCGACCGCCACGGACGCGGCCAGCATCAGGCCCAGGACAGCGGGGCCCGGGCGGCGGATCACCGCGCGGTGCGCTCCTGCGCGATCAGGTATTCGGCCACGCCCAGCATGCGCTCCTGACCGCCGGCCATGGGTCCGGAGATCCAGTAGCGGCCGTTCACGCCCAGGCTGGGCACGGACATGACACCGTAGGCGCGCATGAGGGCGTCGGCGCGCTCGACCCGTTCCGCCACCTCGTCGCTGTCGAAGGCGGCATCGAAGGCCTCGCCCTCGACGCCATGCTCGACGAAGAAGGCCCGGATCGCCGCGCGATTCGTCAGGCGGCGGCCGTCTTCATGGATCGCGGCGAAGACCTCGCCGTGCAGCTCGTCGAGCACGCCCAGCCGCTCGGCGGTATAGAACAGCCGGGCGTAGATCGGACCGGGCCCGCCGAAGGTGACCGGCACGCGGCGCACCGTGGTACCGGCCGGCGGCTCCGCGGCCCAGGCCTCGAAAGCCGGCTCGAAGGCACGGCAATGCGGACACGAGTAGAGGAAGAATTCCACGACCTCGACGCTGTCGCCCGCGGCGGTGGGTGCGCGCTCGTCCAGGGCCCGGTAGTGCTCGCCGGGCAGGAAGCGGGCCGGAAACGACCCCTGGCCCAGCGCCGGCGCCGCGACCGCCGCCAGCAGGGCGAGCAGCAGGCCGCGCCGGGCGATCATTCCGTCTCCGCGCCGGACGCCGGCCGCAGGCCGTTCACGAAGCTGGACACGGCCTCGATATCGGCGTCGCTCAGGCCCTCGGCCACCCCGGTCATGATCGCCGCGTGCGCCGTCTCGGGCACGTCGCCGTCGCGATAGGCCTTGAGCCGGCTCGCGACGTACTCGGCGTGCTGGCCCGAGAGGCTGGGATAACCGGCGGCGGCGTTACCCTGCCCGGCCGGACCGTGGCAGCCCGCGCAGGCCGGCACCTCGTCCTCGGCGTCGCCGCCGAAGTAGAGCTTCTGGCCGGCCTCGACCAGGGACTCGTCGGCCACGCCGGGCTTGGGCTGCTGCCGCGCGAAGTACACGGCCAGGTCCTTCATGTCCTGCTCGCTGAGCGCGGCGGCCTGGCCCATCATGATGGCGTTGTCGCGCTGGCCGCTCTTGAAGAGCTGCAGTTGTTGCACGATGTAGCGCGCGTTCTGCCCGGCGAGACTGGGCCACTGGGGATTGCTGCTGTTGCCGTTGGGCCCGTGGCAGGAGGCGCACACCGCGGCCTTCTCCGCGCCGGCCTCGGGATCGCCATCGACCAGCGGCTCCGCGCCGAGGGTACCGGCGGCCGCCATCAGGCCGAGCAGAACAAACATGCGCTGAATCATGTCGCGTTAAACTCCGAGGGTCTGTAATCGGGTCGGCCATTCGCCACCGGCTTGCGGCCGGTGATCCGGCGCACCGTCGCGCGGGCCGTAATCCCATTCATTGTATAACAGGCTGACAGCGCCATGCAGGACGAACAGGCCCGCTCGGGTCGCCCGCTCGCGGGCGCGACATTCATCGCGTCGGCGCCACGCGCCGGCGCCTTCCCCCCGGACGACCGCCCGGAGGTGGCTTTCGCCGGCCGCTCCAACGCCGGCAAGTCGAGCGCCCTCAACACGCTCTGCGGGCAGCGCAAGCTGGCCCGGACCAGCAAGACGCCGGGCCGCACGCAGGCGATCAACTTCTTCGCCGCGGGCGACGGCCGCCTGGTCGATCTGCCCGGCTACGGCTTCGCCCGGGTGCCGCCCAAGGTCCGCGCCGCCTGGCAGGGGCTGGTCGAGGGCTACCTGGCGCGGCGGGCCGGCCTGCGTGGCGTGGTGCTGCTCATGGACGCCCGCCATCCCCTGACGACATTCGACCGCCAGCTCCTCGATTGGGGCGCGGCGCGCTCGCTGCCGTTCCACGTCCTGCTCACCAAGGCCGACAAGCTCGGGCACGGAGCGCGCACCGCCACGCTCCGGGACGTGGCGCGGGCATTGCCGGAACACGGGGTGCAACTATTCTCCGCGACCCATCGCATCGGCCTGGACGAGGCGCGGGCGCGCATCGAGGCCTGGCTCGAAGACAACGATTGTAAATAAGAATAATTCGTATTAACTTTGCCCATGGTCGTTCCGGCAAGAGGAGACAACCATGAGCTACGACATCGAGGCCTGGCTGGGAAAGGACGGCACCCCCCGCCTGCACATCATCGACGCGGATTCGGGCAGTGTCCGCCTGGCCTGGGGCGCCGGCGAGCGCGGCGGCGCGGACCCCGCGCTCAAGGGCCTGTTCCGGGAATTGCTGCTGCTGTCCGCCCTGCAACGGCTGGAGCGTCAGCGCTCGCGCTGACGCTACTACATATCAGATTCCAAAGAGGCCTCTGTATAACGTAGCGAGCGAAGGTAGGTCGGCTGCCGCCGGAGCACAGGAAGCGCAGTGTATGTGCGGGTACATGAGCCCTCTTTCGGAAAGAGGGAGCACCGCCGGCGGGCGAGATACCGAGCGCAGAGGGCCTGCTAACCCTTTCCCCCGTGGGCCGCGTTGCAGTCCAAGATCGTGCCAGACAAGGCGCGTGGCGCCGTGCCTTGGCTGAGTGCCAAGGCCAAGCCACGCAACGCCGGATGGCGCGATTTTGGGCGCAACCCGTTCGCCCCGAGAGGCGGAGCGGGGCCCCGCCGCGCAGCGGGGGGGTGCGACCCTCGGCGGGGCGACCTCCGCCCGTACCGGGGCAAACGTCCGCCCGCCGGCGGTCGCATCCCGGCTTGCGCCGGGACCCCTGCTCCGCGCCTCGTGCGGATGGGACGGCGGCCATTTTCCCGCAATCCTGCGTTGCCGCTCGCTCGCGTATGCCCGCTACGCCACGCTCCCGACGCCTTGTCTTGCGAAAAAATGGCCGCCGGTGCGGCGCACGCGGGAAAGGGTTAGCAGGCCCTTTAAAAAGAAGCCCCGGCGGTCGGGGGAGAACCGCCGGGGCAACGTTTCCGGTCTTGGGGGGAACCGGATGGTTACCGCTCAGGGAGAACAAGCGGGCAAGCGCTTGGCTTGCGTCATGTCAGACCGTGGCCGCCGGCGTTTGTTCCCGCCCGAATCGAAAAATTTTTTCCTATGATTTCATGTCCTTGCGCTGCGACGCGCAAAGAAAAGCCCCGGCGGTCGGGGGAGAACCGCCGGGGCACGTTTCCGGTCTTGGGGGAACCGGATTGTCGTTACCGCTCAGGGAGAAAAGCGGGTAAGCAGCGCTTACGTTTGGTATGACAGGCGTGTCCGGGGGGAGTTCCATGCCCGCGAAAAAAATTTTCGCGGGCATGAAAATCGGCGCTAGTGTCCCGTCTCATGAGTTTCTTGTCGCATGAGCGCGAGTCATCGGCGTGTCCGGTAAGGCGCCAAGCCGAGTCGTAGCAGGGACTGCGGCGAGGCTTGGCAACGCCGCCAGGCGCGGCGAGGGCCGCGCGCAATGCAAGGTACCCTGTGAGACGGGATACTAGTGGGCCTCCTGCCAGTTGTCGCCGATGCCGGCCTCGGCGATCAGCGGCACGTCCAGACTGGCGACCCCGCACATGCGCTCGGCGATGTCGCCCGCCAGGCTCTCGGCCTCGGCCGCCGGCACCTCGAAGATCAGTTCGTCGTGGACCTGCATGATCATGCGGGCGCTTTCCGGCAGCCAGCCGGCCAATTCGATCATTGCCTTCTTGATCAGGTCCGCGGCGGTGCCCTGCAGCGGGGCGTTGATCGCGGTGCGCTCGGCGTAGGAGCGGCGCTGATAGTTACGGGACTGGATTTCGGGCAGGTACAGCCGGCGCCCGAACAGGGTCTCGACGTAGCCCTGCTCGTGGGCCAGCCGGCGGGTATCGTCCATGAAGCGCCGCACCCCGGAGAAACGCTCGAAGAAGCGCTCGATGTAGGCTTCGGCCTCCTCCCGCGGGATGCCGAGCTGGCGGCCCAGGCCGAAGGCGGACATGCCGTACATGAGACCGAAGTTGATGGCCTTGGCCGCGCGCCGCTGGTCGGCCGTGACGTCGTCCAGCGGCGTGTCGAAGACCTCGGCCGCGGTCGCGCGATGGATGTCGCGGCCGGCGGCGAAGGCGTCGATCAGGCCGGGATCGCCGGACAGGTGCGCCATGATCCGCAGCTCGATCTGGGAGTAGTCCACCGCCAGCAGCCGGCAGCCTTCCGGGGCGACGAAGGCCTCGCGGATGCGGCGCCCGGCGGCGGTGCGCACGGGGATGTTCTGGAGGTTGGGATCGGACGAGGACAGGCGGCCGGTCGCCGCCACCGCCTGCTGGTAGGAGGTGTGCACACGGCCCGTGTCCGGGTTGACCATGCCGGGCAGCTTGTCGGCGTAGGTCGAACGCAGCTTGGCCATCTCCCGCCACTCCAGTATCAGGCGCGGCAGGGGATGGCGGTCGGCGAGCTCGGCGAGCACGTCCTCGGCGGTGGACGGCGCCCCCTTGGGGGTCTTGCGCAGCACCGGCAGTTCCAGCCGGGTGAACAGGATCTCCTGGAGCTGGTTGGGCGAGCCCAGGTTGAAGGGCCCGCCGGCCTCCTCGTAGGCGGATTTCTGCAGCTCGGCCATGCCCTCGCCCAGCTCGCGGCTGATGCGGCCGAGCAACTCGGTGTCGATGCGCACGCCGGTGCGCTCCATCCCGGCCAGCACCGGCATCAACGGCATCTCGATGTCGTGGAACAGGGCCTTGAGCGGCGCGTCGGCCGCCAGCCGCGGATACAGCACGTGGTGGAGCTGCAGCGTGATGTCCGCGTCCTCGGCGGCGTAGGGCACGGCCTCGTCCAGGCCCACCTGATTGAAGGTGATCTGCTTGGCGCCCTTGCCCGCCACGTCCTCGAACTTGATGGTGCCGCGATCGAGGTACTGCAGGGCCAGCGAGTCCATGTCGTGGCGCGAGGCGGTGCTGTTGAGCACGTACGACTCCAGCATGGTGTCGTAGTCGCAGCCCTTGAGCTCGATGCCGTGGCGCGCCAGTACGTTGAGGTCGTACTTGAGGTGCTGGCCGACCTTGGGGCGCTCGGGGTCCTCCAGGATCGGCCGCAGCGCGTCCAGGACCTCGTCGCGCGGCAGCTGGTCCGGCGCGCCGGGATAATCGTGCGCCACCGGCACGTACCAGGCCTCGCCCGCCGCGACCGCGAACGACAGCCCCACGAGGTTGGCGCGCATCGCCTCCAGGCTGTCGGTCTCGGTGTCCACGCAGATCAGCCCGGCGTCGCGCAGCTTCGCCAGCATGGCATCGAAGGCGTCGCGGTCGAGCACGGCGCGGTAGTCGGCGTTGTCGCGCTGGGCGTCGGCCTGCTCGCGGTCGATCTCGCGCAGCCAGTTCTGGAACTCGAAGCGGCGGTAAAGCTCGCGCAGGGCCTCGGTATCCGCCTCGCCGCGGTCGAGATCGGGCAGGCCCAGGTCCAGTTCCAGCCCGCAGCGGATGGTGGCCAGGTCCTTGTACAGCGGCAGTTGATCCAGGGTGTCGCGCAGGTACTCGCCCACCTTGCCGCCGATCTCGTCGGCGTGGTCGATCACGCCCTCCAGGTCGCCGTAGGCCTGCAGCCACTTGGCGGCGGTCTTGGGCCCGACCTTGGACACGCCCGGGATGTTGTCGCTGTTGTCGCCGACCAGGGCCAGGTAGTCGGGCACGCGTTCCGGCTCGACGCCGAACTTCTCCAGGACCCGCGCGGCGTCGGTGCGCTTGTCCTGCATGGTGTCCAGCAGCGCGACGCGGTCGTCCACGAGCTGGGCCATGTCCTTGTCGCCGGTGACGATCAGCACCGGCTCCTTCGCGCGGCGCGCGAGGGTGCCGATGACATCGTCGGCCTCCACGCCCTCCATCTGCACGAACGGCAGCCCCAGCGCCTTGACGATGTCGCGGATGCCCGCGAACTGGGCGGACAGCTCCTCGGGCACCGGCGGCCGGTTGGCCTTGTAGTCCGCGAACAGGTCATGGCGGAAGGTCTTGCCGCGGGCGTCGAAGATCACGGCGATGCGCTCGGGCTCGTACTCGCGCAGGAGCTTGCGCAGCATGTTGGCCATGCCGTAGATCGCCCCGGTGGGCTCGCCGGCGCTGTTCGACAACGGCGGCAGGGCGTGAAACGCCCTATAGAGCCACGACGACCCGTCGACCAGGATCAGCGGCTTTGCATTCTCGTCGCTCATAGAAGGAAGACTAACCACAGAGTCACAGGGATCACAGAGTGACAAGACTGGAATCCAAACCACAGAGACACTGAGGCACAGGGGGTTCGAAAAGGACAAACAACACTTTGTGCCTCTGTGCCTCTGTGGTTAATGGCTTCTTCCCTCCGTGTTCTCTGTGACTCTGTGGTTCATATCAAATACGTCGTTCGCCGCGCATCAGGTCGGCCAGGGTCTCGCGGGCCCGGACCTCGTGCGCGGCGGTGCCGTCCACCATGACCTCGGGCGGGCGCGGCCGGCTGTTGTAGTTGGAGGCCATCACGAAACCGTAGGCCCCCGCCGAGCGCACCGCCAGCAGGTCGCCCTCGGCCAGGGCCAGGTCGCGGTCGCGGCCGAGGAAGTCGCCGGTCTCGCACACCGGCCCGACCACGTCCCAGACCCGCGTCTCGCCGCCGGCGTCGCGCACCGGCACGATCGCCTGCCAGGCGTCGTACAGGGCCGGCCGCAGCAGGTCGTTCATGGCCGCGTCCACGATCGCGAAGTTCTTGTACGGCCCCGGCTTGAGCAGTTCCACTCGGGTCAACAGCACGCCGGCGTTACCCACGATCACGCGGCCGGGCTCGACCACCAGCTCCAGGTCGCGGTCGGCGACCAGCGTCCGGATCGCGCGCGCGTAGTCGGCCGGCGCCGGCGGGGTCTCGTCGCGGTAGGGAATGCCCAGGCCGCCGCCCACGTCCAGGTGGCGTATCCGGATGCCGCGCTCGGCGAGGCGGTCCACCAGCGCCAGCACCCGCGTCACCGCGTCTTCGAAGGGGCTGGTGCTGGTGAGCTGGGACCCGATGTGGCAGTCGACCCCGACCACCTCGAGATTGGGATACTCGTGGGCCTCGGCGTAGACCGCCTCGGCGCGCGCGATGTCGATGCCGAACTTGTTGTCCTTGAGGCCGGTGGCGATGTAGGGGTGGGTCTTCGCGTCGACGTCGGGATTCACCCGCAGCGACACCGGCGCTTTCCGGCCCAGCCGTTCGGCGACCGCGTCCAGGTGCGCCAGTTCGCGCTCGGATTCCACGTTGAAGCAACGGATGCCGACTTCGAGCGCCCGCGCCATCTCGTCGGCGCGCTTGCCCACCCCCGAGAACACCACCTTGCCGGGATCGCCGCCGGCGGCGAGGACCCGCTCCAACTCGCCCACCGAAACGATGTCGAAGCCGGCACCCAGGTCGGCCAGCAACCCGAGCACGCCCAGGTTGCTGTTGGCCTTGACCGCGTAGCAGATCAGGTGCGGCTGCGGCGCCAGGGCCTCACGGAACACCTGGAAATGCCGGCGGATGGTGGCCGCCGAGTACACGTAACACGGCGTGCCGAAACGGGCGGCGATGTCGGCCAGCGGCACGTCCTCGGCATGCAGGTCCGGCCCCCGGTAGCGGAAATGGTCCATCAGGCGCCGTCCCCGTCCTGTTGCGCCGGCCGTTCCTCGTCGGGCAGGTACAGCGGTCCCTTCTGGCCGCAGCCCGCGGCCGCGGTCAGCACACAGGCGAGCAGCGCCCAGCACGCGGCCCGTCGCATCATCGGTCGCCCTCCGGCGGTGGCATGGCCGCCCAGTTTAGCCCGTATCCGCGCCCCGGCGCAGGCCGGGCGTCACCCGAGCGCGGCGGCGTGGAACCGCAGATGCTCGTCGATGAAACTGGCGATGAAGAAGTAGCTATGGTCGTAGCCGGGCCGGTAGTTGAGGTCCAGGTCGAGCCCGCTCTCGGCGCAGGCCTCGGCCAGCCGCGCCGGCGCCAACTGCTCGGCCAGGAAGCCGTCGGCCTCGCCCTGGTCCACGCGGATCGGCGGCGCGGCGGCCGGATCGGCGGCCGCCGCCAGGACCGAGGCGTCGTACGCCCGCCAGGCCTCGCGGTCGTCGCCCAGGTAGGTCGAGAAGGCCTTCTCGCCCCAGGGCACGCTCGCCGGCGCGCAGATCGGGGCGAAGGCCGAGATCGAACGGTAGCGGTCCGGGTGGCGCAGGCCGATCACCAGGGCGCCGTGGCCGCCCATGGAGTGCCCGCTGATGGCGGCGCGTGCCGCGTCCACCGGCAACTCGGCGGCGACCAGGGCCGGTAACTCCTCGGCCACGTAGTCATACATGCGGTAATGATCCGCCCAGGGCGCGCGGGTGGCGTTGACGTAGAACCCCGCGCCGGTGCCCAGGTCGTAGGCGTCGTCGTCGGCCACGCCCGGACCGCGCGGACTGGTGTCCGGCGCCACCACCGCCAGCCCCAGCTCGGCCGCGGCGCGCTGGGCGCCGGCCTTGTTGACGAAGTTCTCGTCGGTACAGGTCAGCCCGGACAGCCAGTAGACCACCGGCACCGGCCCGGCCTCCGCCGCCGGCGGCAGGTAGACCGCGAAGGTCATGTCGCAGTCGCAGGCCCGCGAGGCGTGCCGGTAGCGCCGCTGCCAGCCGCCGAACGACTTGTGCTCGTCGATGCATTCGATGCTCATGGCGGTCCGGCTCCTAGAACGTGATCACCGAGCGGATGCTCTTGCCCTCGTGCATCAGGTCGAAGGCGTGGTTGATCTCCTCCAGGCCCATGGTGTGGGTCACGAAGTCGTCGATGTTGATCTCCCCGGCCATGTAGCGGTCGACATAGCCCGGCAGCTCGGTGCGGCCCTTGACCCCGCCGAAGGCGCTGCCGCGCCAGACCCGCCCGGTCACCAACTGGAACGGGCGCGTCGAAATAACCTCGCCGGCGCCGGCGACGCCGATGATGGTGGATTCGCCCCAGCCCTTGTGGCAGCACTCCAGGGCGGCGCGCATCACGTCGACGTTGCCGATGCACTCGAAGGAGTAGTCCACGCCGCCGTCCGTCAGGTCGATGATGACCTGCTGGATGGGATCGTCGTACTCCTTGGGGTTCACGCAGTCGGTGGCCCCGAGCTGGCGCGCGAACTCGAACTTGGACGGGTTCAGGTCGATCGCGATGATACGCTCGGCGCCGGCCATCACCGCGCCCTGGATCACCGACAGGCCGATGCCGCCCAGGCCGAACACCGCCACCGTCGAGCCCGGCTCCACCTTGGCGGTGTTGAGCACGGCGCCGATGCCGGTGGTGACGCCGCAGCCGAGCAGGCAGACCTTGTCCAGCGGCGCCTCGGGACTGACCTTGGCGAGCGCGATCTCGGGCACCACCGCGTACTCGGCGAAGGTCGAGGTTCCCATGTAGTGGTAGAGGGTCTCGCCGCGGCAGGACAGGCGCGAGGTGCCGTCCGGCATCAGGCCCTGGCCCTGGGTGTCGCGGATGGCACCACAGAGGTTGGTCTTGCCCGAGGCGCAGAACTTGCACTCGCCGCATTCCGGCGTGTACAGCGGGATCACGTGGTCGCCGGGCGCCAGGCCGGTGACGCCGGGACCCAGCTCCTCGACCACGGCGCCGCCCTCGTGGCCGAGCACGCGCGGGAAGAAGCCCTCCGGATCGGCGCCCGAGAGGGTGTAGGCGTCGGTGTGGCACACGCCGGTGGCCACCATGCGCACCAGTACCTCGCCGGCCTTGGGTCCCTCGATGTCGATCTCTTCGATGGTGAGGGGCTTGCCGGCCTCCCAGGCTACCGCCGCCTTCGCTTTCATGATCCGTCCTCCGGGCAATGTGGAACAGGAGACCGCAGTCTCGTGTCGTTCGTAGGCGCGCCAGCCTAACCCGTCCGGCATGCGCATGCACGGTTTGCGGCGGCGCGCGGGCTACCGCACAATCGCCGCCGAGCCAAAGGGTGGACGACCATGCTGGAAACCGTCGAGATCGATCCCGAGGGCGCCCATCGCGCCAGCGTCATCTGGCTGCACGGCCTGGGCGCGGACGGCAACGACTTCGTGCCGATCGTGCCCGAGCTGCAGTTGCCGGACAGTCTCGGTGTGCGTTTCGTGTTCCCGCACGCGCCGGTGCGCCCGGTGACCATCAACGGCGGCATGGCCATGCGTGCCTGGTACGACATCGCCGGCCTCGATCCCGGCAGCACCGAGGATGCCGAGGGCATCCGCGCCTCGGCGGCCGAGGTGACGGCCCTTGTCGACGCCGAGCGTGAACGCGGGGTGCCGGACAGCCGCATCGTGCTCGCCGGCTTCTCCCAGGGCGGCGCCATCGCGCTGCACACCGGCCTGCGCCATCCCGAACGGCTGGCCGGGATCATGGGCCTGTCGACCTACCTGCCGCTGCGCGACCGGCTGGCCGACGAGGCCGCGGACGCCAACCGCGCCACGCCGATCCTGATGGCCCACGGCAGCCTGGACCCGATGCTGCCGCAACAGCTCGGCGAGACGAGCCGCGATATCCTCCAGGAGGCCGGCCACGCCGTGGAATGGCACAGCTATCCCATGCAGCACCAGGTCTGCCTGGAGGAGATCCGCGATATCGCGGCCTGGCTGCGGCGGGTGCTGGCCGACGGGCCCGCGGCCGCCTGAGCCGGGAACCGGAAACGTCCCGGCGCCGTTCGTGGGATAGCCGCGAACCGGGCCAGCGGGAGACAGTATGCTCGATGAGCTCCGCCCACTGATCGAGACCTACGGCTATCTCGCCGTCGGCGTCGGCTGCTTCTTCGAGGGCGAGACCGCCGTGATCCTGGGCGCCTTCGCCGCCGTGCGCGACTACCTGACCATGCCGGGCATCGTGGCCGCGGCCTTCGTGGGCACGGTGATCGGCGACAACATCTGGTTCTGGTTGGGCCGCCGGCTGGGCCGACCTTTCCTGATGCGTCGCCGGCACTGGCGTCGCAAGTCGCGACGCGTGGAGCTGATGGCTCGCCGCCATTCCACCGTGACCATCCTCTCCGTGCGCTTTCTCTACGGACTGCGCAGCGTCACCCCGTTCGTGCTCGGCGCGTCGCGGGTGCATCCTCTCAAGTTCCTGCTGCTGGAAAGCCTGAGCGCGGCGGTCTGGGCCCTGCTCATGGGCTGGCTCGCCTGGCTGGTCGCGCTCGCCGCCCGCAGCGCCGCGACCGCCGAGAATCTGGAGTGGTACCTGGTGGCCGCGGTGCTGGCCGTCGCGGCGGCCATCTGGATCGGCTACTTCCTCATCGGCTGGCTGCGCACCCGCAACGCTCAGCGCTCGATCGAATAGGTGATGTCGCCGCCGGATTCGGTGCCGGATTCTGTGAGCAGGGTCCAGCGCCGGCTGATCTCGTAGCGCAGCTTGAGCACGTTCACCGGCTCGAACAGGCCGATGCCGTAGCTGACATACAGTTTCGGCGACAGGTACTTGCCGATCACGAACGAGGCCTGATCGCGCGGGCCGCCCGCCTCGCTCTCAACCCCCAGGGTGTCGAGGCCCAGCGTGTCCTGCAGCCGCCGGCCCAGGAAGTCGCCGCCCTTGAGTCCGAGCCCGATCGCGGCCTGCGCCAGCGCCGAGGACTCGCCCCCGGAGGTCTGCTCCAGCGGCCGGCCGAGCACCAGCCAGGACAACTGCGCCGTCTGCGACATCGCCGGCTCCGAGAACAGACGGAAATCCGGTTCCCGCAGGCTGCCGCGCGCCAGTACCCCCACGGTCACGTCCTCGCGCGGACGGCGCACCGCGCGCACGTCCAGGCCCGGATCGTCCACCGGACCGCCGGTGAACAACAGACGCCCGGTCTCGATCTTCAGACCCTGGCCGTAGGCCCGGTACTCGCCCTCCTCCACCTCCAGCTCGCCGACACCCGTGGCCAGCCGGCCGGGCTGCTGGCGGAGCGTCAGCGCGCCGCCGAGATCCGCCTTCAGACCGAAGGCCTCCACCCGGACTTTCTCGCCCAGCTCGATCCGGATCTCGGCGTCGAGCCGCAGCGGCGGCGCGGCCTCGCCTTCCGCCACGATGACCTGGTCGCGCGAGACCGGCACCGCGCCCGAGGCATCGATATCCCGCGGGGTGATCAACGCCTCCGGGATACGCACGAGACCGCGCACCTCGGCCCGGCGCCCGTCCAGGCGCAGCTCGAGGTCCGGGGAGACCGCCACCCGGCCGTCGCGGGTGTCGAAGACGCGGAAATCCTCGCCCGTCACCGAGAGCGCCAGCGACGGCGGCGGCGCCGGATAGAGCCGCCCGGACAGCGTCAACCGACCGTCACCGGACTGCGCGGTACCGCTCAGGGCGAGGCTGTCGCCGTCGCCCGCCAGACGCAGCTCGACCCCGGTCAGGGTCAACCCCGGCCGGGGCAGCGCCGCCCGTCCCTCGACCAGGGCCAGCTCGCCGTCGATCGCGGGTGTGCCGACGGTACCGGCCAGACGCAGGCTGCCGTCCACCCGGCCCGACAGGCTGTCCAGCTCGGGGCTCAGCGCCGCCAGCGGCGACAGATCGGGCAGGCGCACCGCGATCTCGCCGGCCAGGGTGCGCGCGTCGAGGCCGGTACCGGGCCCGAGACGGATGTCGGCGTACAGGCGGCCGGCCGGGCGCAGCCCAAAATCGAAGGCCACGGCGCCGCCGTCCGGGGTCAGGCGCACGCGACCGCCGCCGGGCTCGATGCCGAGGCTGGCCGTCTCCTCCTCGAACGCGGTCGCGCGCACCGTGACGGCGGTGGTCGCGAACGCGAGATCGAGCCGGGGCGCGCCGTCCCGGTAGCCGAAGTCACCCTCCGCGGACACGGTTCCCTCGACCTCGGCCCCGGGCGGCAGCACCAGTTCCGCCAAGGCCAGCGGCAACGCCTCCAGGTCGAAGCGGCCGTCGACCGTCCCGGCCGCGGCGGTCAAGGCGGCACAGGCGCGTGCGTTGTCGGCGGTCAGGCAACCCTGCTCCAGCCGGAACCGGCCCTGGCGATAGTCGAGTCCGGCCGGGTCGGCCAGGGTCCAGACCGGTCCGATGCCGGGCGCCAGGCGCAGCTCCGTCAGCCGGCCGCGCCAGACCGGGCGGCGCCAGTCGCCGGTCACGGTCAGGCGGCCCTCGCGCTCGCCGGTGGCGGCCGTGGCCGCGATCTCGACGCGGTGGTCGGCCGGGCGGCCGCCCCCGTCGAGGCGGATATCCCAGCGGCCGCCGGCGGCACGCACGGCCGCGGCATGCACCGTCACGGACGAGGCGCGCTCCCCGGACAGATCGATGTCGGCGTCCGCGCTCAGGGCATCGGCCGCCCATTCCCGGAAACGCAGGGCCTCGCCGTCCAGTTGCCCGCGCAGCGCCAGCGCCTCGACCCGGCCGCGTACCGTGCCCCGGCCCGACAGCGAGCCGGCGGCCCCCGGCACCAGATCGGCCAGGTCCGGGCTGTCCAGCGACCAGCGCAGATCCCAGCGGCCGCCGACGCGGCCGTCGGCGGTGAGGGTGCTGGCGCCGCTGGCCACTGCCAGGTCGCGTACCAGCAGGCCGCGACCGTCCCATTCGCCGGCGCCGCGCGCCCGCAGGTCGCGCCCGCGCAGGCGGCCCTCCACCGTCAGGCCGGCGATCCGCGCCCGCCAGACGTCGCCCTCGCGGCGGCCGCTGGCGGCCAGTGTCATATCCAGACGGCCCGGCCAGGCCGTATCGAGACGCCCGGGATCGAGGCCGCGCCCCCGGAGCCGGGCCTCGAACCGCGGCACGGGCCGCCACGCGATCTCGCCCGCGCCGGTCACCACCCCGTCCAGCAACTCGGCGCGAAGATCGGCCACGGCCAGATGCGCGCGATCGCCCCGCCCGCCGAGGGCCAGCCGGAACGCGCCCGTTTGCGCGTGCCGGCCGCGAGCATCGAGCTCGACCCGATAGGCGTCCGGGCGGCCGTCGAAACGCAGCTTGCCCGCCGGGCTGGTCACCGGGCCGGCGACCAGGCCGGTCCATGTCAGGGTGCCGTCCAGGAGTTCGTCGGCGAGGCGGATGTCACCGGTCACGCTGCCCGAGGGCGCCATGGCGGCCCGCAATTCGCCGCGCCAGTCGCCGGGTCCGCCCCGGACCGTGGCCGAGCCCTCGGGACTGGCGACCGCAGCCTCGCCCGTCAGCGGCCAACGCAATCCGGTCCATGCCAGCCGTAGGTCGGTGCCGTCGCCGGCCGTTGCCAGCGGACCGCTGGCCCGCAGGCGGGTACCGCTGTCGCGCTGCGCGAGCTCGGCCCGTTCCAGCACCAGGACGCCGTCGTTCCAGGTACCGGCGGCGTCCAGTTGCAGGCCCAGGGTCTCGGGCAGGCCCTCGGGCCGCTCGCCGAGCCAGGCGGCGGTGTCGGCCCCGCCGGCGTCGAGGACCAGTTCGAAGGCGGGCGCCGCGAATATCTCGCGCACGGTGGCCTCCAGGGTCGCCGAATAGGGCGGTGCCAGGCCGGCATCCAGGCGCAGGTGCTGACGGCTGCCGTCGATGCCGAGGCGACCGGCCAGCGGCGGCCGAGCGGTCGGCCGGAGCTGCCAGTCGGCATGCGCGGATACCGTGCCGTCGACGCCCCGGCCCAGTGCCAGGCCGAAGTCGGCGGTCAGCCGGGCGTCGCGCACGCGCCCGCCGTCCAGGGCCAGACCCGCCGCATCCAGGCGCAGCGCCGTCCAGCCCAGCATCGCGAGGCGGCGCGGCTCGGCAGCCGGCGCGCCGACGTATGCCAGATCGCGCGCCTCGACCCCGGCCACCACGAGCGGCAGCGGCAGCGTCGGCAACTCGAAGGCGGGCGGCGGCGTGGACGTTGCCTCCGCCGGCGTCCCCGACGCGGTGTATTCGAGTCCGTCCAGAACCAGCCGCGATACCATGATTTCGCCGGCGAGCAGGCGCGTCGGCCGCCAGTCGAGCGTCGCCCGCGCCAGGACCAGCCCGCCGTCGTCGCGGTCCACGCGCAGGCCGCGCACCGTGACCGGACCCACCAGCCGGCCCGAGACCGAGTCCACGGATACCGTCGCCGGCAGCATCGGCCGGGCCAGCCGCCACGCCCAGTGCAGGCCGCTCTCCGTCAACACCAGCCAGGCTATCGCCGCCGCCGGCAACAACAGGCTCCAGAGCAGACCGCGTACCGCCGCCCTCACAGGTCCGGTCCCAGGGTGAAATGGATGCGCACGCCGCCGTCGTCGCCGTCCAGCGGGTGGGCCAGGTCCAGCCGCACCGGGCCGATCGGTGAATACCAGCGAACGCCCACGCCCACGCCGCGCTTGAGGTCCATGTCCGGGTCGTCCGCGGCGTTGCCCATGTCGTAGAAGGCGGCCGCCCCCCAGTTGCCATGGACCCGCCAGTCGATCTCCGCGCTGGCCGTGAACAGGTAGCGGCCGCCGATCACCTCGTCCTCGTCGTTGCGCTCGCCCAGGGATTCGTAGTCGTAACCCCGCACGCTGCGGTCGCCGCCCGCGAAGAAGCGCTGCGAGGCGGGCAGCTCGGTGAGACGGTCGGCGAGGTTGGCGCCGATCTCGCTGCGCAGCAGCAGGCGCACCCGGGGCAGCAGCGGCACCACGCCGCGGCCCCGGAGCTGGGCCTGCAGGAACGTGACGTCCGAGACCGGTCCCTCGACGGAACCATGGAGGTCCGCGAACAGGCTCCAGCCGCTACGCGGCACCAGGGGGTCGTCCGCCCGCGTCCGGCTGGCGCTGATGCCCGGCGTGAGCAGGAAGGTCCGCTCGACATCGTCGGCGAAACGCGTGGTCTCGCGCTCGAAGTTCACGTAGGCACTGGCCTGCCAACCGCCAAGCGGCTTGTCGCGCGAGCCGCCGAGCACCAGCAGCTCGCTTTCGCCGTCGCCGGCCTCGTCCTGGTTGACGATCCCCTTGATCGCGTAGCGGTCGTCGCTGGTATTGGACACCGGGATCAGGTACTGACTGCTGAGACGGGTCTGCACGGCCGAGGCGCGCAGGTCGATCTCCGCGCGGTGGCCGCGCCGGTTCAGGCGTCGCCATTCCACGCCGGCCCGGCCGCGGGGGCCGGTGTCGGTGCCGAAGCCCGCGCCGATGGTGTAGCGGCGCTTGGGCCGCGGCTCGGCCACGATCACGATGGGCACGCGATGGTCCTCGCCGGCGCCCGCCTTGTCCACGTCGACCTCGACGCGGGCGAAGTAGCCGCTGTCGTTGAGCGCGTACTGGGCGTCGAGCAACTTCTGGGGATCGAAGGGCTGGCCCGGCCGGATGCCCACGTAGCGCTGCATCAGGCTGTCGCGGAGGATGTCCTGGCGCACCGTCACCTCGCCGAAGCGGTAACGCGGCCCGGAATCCAGGATCAGGCGGATCTCGGCCGAGGCGGCTTCCGGGTCCACCCGGATCTCGTGCTCGGCGAATTCCGCGTCCAGGTAGCCGCCGGCATAGGCCGCCTGCTGCAGCCGCGTCTTGGTGTCCTCGTAGCGGGCGTGCCGCAGCCGCTGGCCTTCGACCAGGCCGCCGCGTTCGATCGCGCGCCGGAAACGGGGATCGTCCGCGCCCGCGCCGGTCACGGCCACGGTCAGGTCCGTGATGGTGGTGGCGGGACCGGGATCGATCCGGTAACGGATGCGCCAGTCGCCCGGCCCGCCGTCGAGTTCCCCCTGGATGGCGGGCCGGTAGTAGCCGAAGGGCTGCAGCGACTTGCGGATCTCGCCGGGCGCGATGCGGTGGGCGCGGCGCACGCGCGCCGGCGCGGCTTCGGCCGGCAGCGAGGTCATGGTCAGAAAGGCTCGGGCGTTGTCCGCCAATTCGCCGCCGATACCCTCAAGATCGACACCGATACCCCATGCCGGCAGGGTCGCCAGCCACAGCGGCAGGCACCAGAGCCAACGAGTGGTCATGCGGTCAGCGGTCCAGGTTGTCGACTTCGAGCGGCGGCGGATCGTCCGCCGGTTCGAAGCCCAGCACCCGGCCGTAGAAGGCGAGCTCGGACGCGATCGCCGTGCGTACGTTGGCGGCGTCGCGGAAGCCGTGGCGTTCGCCCGGAAAGGCGATGTGCGCCACCGGCACACCGCGTTCGCGCAGGGCACCGGCCATGGCCTCGGCCTGATCGGGCGGTACCACCTTGTCCTTCTCCCCCTGCAGGAACAGCACCGGGCAGCTCACGCGATCGGCATGGTTCAGCGGTGAACGTTCCCGTAAAAGGTCTGGATCGTCGCCGATCAGGCGACGAAGATAACGCGATTCGAACTTGTGGGTGCTGGCCATCAACCGTTCCAGGTCGCCGATGCCATAGTAGCTGGCGCCCGCCGCCGCCAGGTCGGTGAAGGCGAGCACACAGAGCACGGTGTAGCCGCCGGCGCTGGAGCCGCTGATCACGACGCGATCGGGATCGATGTCGCCGCGCGCGGCCAGGTGACGCGCCCCGTGCACGCAGTCGGCGACGTCGGCCACGCCCCAGGCGCCGTAGAGCTTCTGCCGGTAGGCACGACCGTAGCCGGTGCTTCCGCGGTAATTGACGTCGAGCACCGCGAAACCGCGCGAGGTCCAGAACTGGATCCGTGGATCGAGCGCGGTGCCGGTGGCGCCCGTGGGACCGCCGTGGCACTTGATCAGCAGCGGGGGACGCTCGTCGGCCGGACCGGCATAGTCGGCGCTGCGCGGCGGGTAATACAGGGCATGGGCGGTATCGCCGTCGGCCGTGGGATAGCTCAGGGACTCGGGCGTGGAGACGGCCGCCGCCGGCAGGGAGCGGTCGGTCGAGGCCCGGAGACGCTGCAGGTCCGTGCCGTCGGCGGCGAGGGTGCACAGCGTCGGCGCCTCGGACGGGGAAGCGCCGATGAAGGCCAGACGGCCGCTTCCGACCCGCAACTGATCGAACTGGGTGAAGGGCAGGTCGAACGTCGCGAGTGCGCCGCTCGCGCGGTCCACCCGCACCAGGGACCAGCGCCCGTCGCGGGTCATGAGCGCGAACAGGGTGCCGTCGTCGTCGAAGGCGTAGGTGCTCTGCCCGAATACCCACTGCGGCAGGCCGAACTCCGTGGTCTCGCGGGTGACGGGCACCAGCGAGTCGCCCTCGACGCGCTGGATGTTCCACCAGCCGTCGCGGTCGGAGACCACGTGCAAGCCGCCGTCGGGCGCGAACACCGGCGCGAACAGGGACTCGCCGGGGCCGCCCGCGATACGCCGGGGCTTGTCGTGGTCGCCGTCCGCGTCCAGCGCGACCTGCCAGAGTTCGGTGGCGTCCCAGGGCATGTCCGGATGATCCCAGGCCAGCCAGACCAGCCGGTCGCCCGCGGGGGACAGGCGCGGGCTGGCATAGAAATCGCGCCCGCCGTGAATCTCGCGGACGACGCCGTCAGCGGCGATCGATACCAGGGAGGCCCGTGGCTCGCCCTCGCCGCCGGCATCCTCGCGCACCGCGAACAGCCG
Source organism: Salinisphaera sp. PC39 (assembly GCF_040361335.1). Taxonomy (NCBI): domain Bacteria; kingdom Pseudomonadati; phylum Pseudomonadota; class Gammaproteobacteria; order Salinisphaerales; family Salinisphaeraceae; genus Salinisphaera; species Salinisphaera sp. PC39. The sequence goes on from NZ_APNM01000021.1 coordinate 26,203, forward strand.
CTCCCGCGCCCGGTCGACCTGGAGGTCGGCGAAGGCGACGCCGGGTCGCGCCCCGGTCACGTCGAGGATGCGCCCGTCCCGCTCGCGGCGCCGGATCGCCTGGTCGGCCGCGTCCACGAACCAGAGCCGGCCGTCGGCCGCGGCGAACGCCCCGCCGCCGTATTCGTGCACCGTCGAGCGGACGTCGCGGCCCGGCAGCAGATCCGTGGCACCGCCGTCGCCGTCCGGGCACGCGACGGTACTGCGCCCGCCCTCGGCGGGCCGGCCCTCCAGCCAATACAGGTCGCCGCCGTCCAGCGCGACCTGGCCGAGTTTGCGGCCCGCGCCGGCGAGGGCGTCGGGGTCGACCGGCGAGGGCCAGGTGCCGTAGGGACGCGTTCGGGTCATACCTGCCTCCGGGTCAGGGTCCGGTCGACGGTGTGCAGCGCGACCCCGTCCGGACCGAAGCCGCGCTCGACCAGCCGCACCGAGTCCGCGTCCCGCAGCACCACCGTCGCCGCGCGGGTACCGTATTGACGGCCGCGGATGAAGATCGGCGACAAGGCGCGCTCCGTGACGGTATCGACCCCCGTGTCCGGGAGATCGCCGTCCGGCGCCTCGGTCTCGTCGTAGAGCAGCGCCTGCAAATCCCGAACCTCGATCTCGTCGTGGGCGAGGACGTCGCCGAGCAGGCGCTCGGCCCGGCGGGTCTTGGGCCAGACGTCGCCGAACACGCCGTTCGACAACGCGTGTACGCCCGGCGGCACCGCCAGGATGCCGCGGTCGTCGCGGTTGCCGACGTAATACAGGCCCTCGCGATCGCCGGCCAGCAGGTTGAAGGCGCCGTAATCGAAGCGTTTCGGCAGCAAGTCGTCGCAGAAGGCGCGGGCACCGGCCTCGCCGGCCAGGAAGTCGGCGACCAGGGCACCGCGCGAGAGCTGGCCGGCTCGTGGCGGATCGGGTTCGCGCACGTTGGTCACGGCGGCGAAGCGGCCGTCCGGGGTCACGCCGCACCAGGTACCGCCCGCGGAACCGTCGCGGCCGGCGAACACCCGCGGCGCGTCCGGCCAGGCGTGGGCCGCCTCGGTCGGGCGGGCATGGAATTCGTCACGGTTGGCCGCGACCACCAGATCGTAACGGGGGTGGGCGCGCCAGGCGAAAGCGATCAAGCACATGGTTCGGGTCACCGGCTGTTGTCGATCGTCCGCCGCCGGCGTTCCGGCCCGGACGATCCTGTCCTCCGGATGCCAGTCTAGAGCGCTTCGCGTCCGGTTACTAAACGCCCGGCCGTTATGCTGCAGCGCACAGTAACCTTGCGTACAATAGCGCGTTTATCCGAACGCGAAGGATGCGCACATGCCCGAGAACAGCCCGGCACAACACCATGTCGCCATCGTCGGCGGGGGCTTCGGCGGGCTGTTCGCGGCACAGGCCCTGGGACGCTCGGGTTACGACGTCACCCTGCTGGACAAGCGCAACTTCCACACGTTCCAGCCGCTGCTCTACCAGGTGGCCTCGGGCATGCTCACCACCGGCGATGTCTGCGTACCGCACCGGGTCCTGTTGCGCCGGCACAAGAATGTCCGGTGCCTGATGTCCACGGCGGTGGACGTGGATCCGGCGCGCCGCGTCCTGATCCACGAGCATGGCGAACTCGGTTACGACACCCTGATCGTGGCCACCGGCGTGAAGCATCACTACTTCGGCAACGACCACTGGGCCGAGAACGCCCCCGGCCTGAAGACCGTCGAGCACGCCCTGCGCATGCGCCGCGAGATCTTCTACGCCTTCGAACGCGCCGAAATGGAATCCGACCCCGAGGCGCGCCGGCGTTGGCTCACTTTCGTGGTGGTCGGCGGCGGCCCCACCGGCGTGGAACTGGCCGGCGCCATCGGCGAGCTGGCCCACCGCACCATGGTGGGCGATTTCCGCCGGATCGACTCGCGCGAGGCACGCATCCACTTGGTCGAGGGCGCCGACCGTATCCTGCCCGGCTATCCGCCGTCCCTGTCCCGGCGCGCCGAGCGCATGCTCAGCGAGCTGGGCGTGACGGTGCATACCCAGACCATGGTGGCGGACGTCGCCGAGGACCACGTGGTCATGCGGGGACCGGAGACCAGCGAACGCCTGGATGCCGAGACCGTGCTATGGGCGGCCGGCGTCCGCGCCTCGGCTTTCGGCGAGATCCTGGCGGCGCGCACCGACGCCGAGCTGGACCGCGGCGGCCGGGTCCGGGTCGAGCCCGACCTGTCGCTGCCGGGCCGGCCGGACATCTTCGTGATCGGCGACCTGGCGCGCTGCCGCGACGGCAAGGGCCGCGAGGTGCCGGGGCTGGCGCCCGCGGCGATCCAGCAGGGCGAGTACGTGGCGCGCCTGCTCAAGCGCCGCGCCCGCGGCCGGGACACCCGTCCATTCGTCTATACCGACAAGGGCACCATGGCGGTGATCGGCCGCAACCGTGCGGTGGCCGACCTCAACTGGTTCAAGATATCCGGCTTCGGCGCCTGGCTGCTGTGGATCTTCGTCCACATCTACGCCCTGATCGGCGGCGAGCGGCGCCTGCGCGTACTGACCCAGTGGATCTGGAAGTACTTCACCCGCCGCACCGGCGATCGCCTGATCACCGGCCGCCCGCCCAAGACCAAGCGTCTCCTCAAGGAACGCGGCATCGACCACGCCGCCTGAAGCCCGCATATCCCGTGGGTCTCACGGAATCTTCGGGCTTTTCAGGTGATCAGCCGTAGGGTGTAGGGGTAGCGGTAACGCTCGCCCTTGCTCGCGGCGACGGCGGCGAGGATGGTCACGATCAACCAGTAGATGCCGAGCGCGATAATCAGCAGGAAGCCGATCAGAACCGCCATCAGGGCGGCGCAGACCAGCGCCGCCAGGGTCATCGTGATCTGGAAGTTGACCGCCTCCCGGCCCTGGTCGTCCACGAAGGGATTGCCTTCGCGCTTGAGCAGCCAGAGCACCAGCGGTCCCAGGATGTTGCCGAAGGGCACGACCAGGCCCAGGAATCCCAGCAGGTGGCAACCGACCGCGAGGTTGCGCTGGGTCTCGTCGACGGCTTCGTCCGGATTCATGGCGCGCTCCCGATGTGACCGCGACCATTATGGCGTTGCCGACGCCGGGGGACCAGCGCCGCTCAGATGTCCATCGCCAGTTCCTTGATCTTGCGGGTCAGGGTATTGCGCCCCCAGCCCAGCAGGCGTGCCGCTTCCTGTCGGTGACCGCCCGAATGGGCCAGGGCGGTGCGGATCAGGACCCGCTCGAAGCGCGGCAATGCCTCGTCGAGAATGTGCTGCCCGCCCTCGGCGAGGGCGCGCTCGGCCCAGCGCGCGAGCTGCTGGTCCCATTCGACGGCCTGCGTCACGCTGGTGCCGCCCGAGGGCGCGGTGGGATCGGCGGCCTCCCCCGGATCGCGGCCCCGCAGTTCCGCCGGCAGGTCTTCGATCAGGACCTCGGCCCCCGGCGCCATCACGGTGAGCCAGCGGCACAGGTTCTCCAACTGCCGGACGTTGCCGGGCCAGTCCAGGGTCGCGAGGTAATCCGTGACGTCCGGATGCAGCCGCTTGCCGTCCATCTGCAGCTCGCGCGCGGCCCGCGCCAGGAAGTGCCGCAACAATAGCGGCACGTCCTCGCGGCGCTCGCGCAGCGGCGGCACCCGCAGCCGGATGACGTTCAACCGGTGGTAGAGATCCTCGCGGAATTCGCCCTTGGCCACCGCCGATTCCAGGTCCTGGTTGGTGGCGGCGATGATGCGCACGTTCACCGTCAAGGGCGTGGTGCCGCCGACCCGATAGAACTGACCGTCCGACAACACCCGCAGCAGGCGGGTCTGCAATTCCGGCGGCATGTCGCCGATCTCGTCCAGGAACAGGGTGCCGCCGTCGGCCTGCTCGAACCGGCCGCGACGCTGGGCCTGGGCACCGGTGAACGCGCCCTTTTCGTGACCGAAGAACTCCGATTCCATCAGGTCCTTGGGGATGGCGGCGGTGTTCACCGCGATGAACGGCTTGCTGGCCCGCGGGCTGTGCTCGTGCAGCGCGCGCGCCACCAGTTCCTTGCCGGTGCCGGACTCGCCCGTGATCAGGACGGTGATGTGCGAGGCCGACAGGCGCCCGATCGCGCGGAAAACCTCCTGCATCGCCGGCGCCTCGCCGATGATGGCGGTGCCGGCCTCGCCGTTCCCCGACTCCGAGCGGCGCTCGCCGCGCAGGTGGGCGGCGCGCCGCACGAGGTCCACCGCTTCGTCGAGGTCGAAGGGCTTGGGCAGGTACTCGAAGGCGCCGCCGCGATAGGCGGCGACCGCGCTGTCCAGGTCGGAATGCGCGGTCATGATGATGATGGGCAGCTTGGGGTGTGCGTCGCAGACGCGGTCCAGGAGGTCGAGCCCGGAGATGCCGGGCATGCGTATGTCGGTCAGCAGGACGTCGGGGGCCGACTCCTCCAGGGCGTCCAGCAGTTCCGCGCCGCCGGGAAAGCTGCGGGCCTGGATGCCGGCGCCGGTCAGGGCACGCTCCAGAACCCAGCGTATGGACGTGTCGTCGTCGACGACCCACGCCGTCAGTTCAGCCATTGTCAGATTCCTCGCTCTCGCCGCCGTCGAGGGGCAGAAATACCGAAAATCGCGTCTCGCCCGGCTTGCTGTCGCACTCGATCAACCCGCCGTGCAGGTGCACCAGGTACTGCGCGATCGGCAGACCCATGCCGGTACCGTCGGCACGCGAGGTGACCATGGGGTGGAATATCTTGGGCAGCAGTTCCTCGGGGATGCCGGGACCGTCGTCGATCACGTCGACCCGGATGACCAACCGGTGCTGGCGGCCGCCGATGGTGAACAGGCGCTGGCTCCGGGTACACAGCGTGACGTGGCCGGAACCGTCTACCGCTTGACCGGCGTTGCCCACCAGATTGAAGAAGACCTGGATCATCTGCTCGCGGTCGGCCCGGATCTCGGGCAGGCTCGGGTCGTAGTCGCGGAGCAGGTGGACGCCCTGGGGCAGGTCGGCTTCCAGGAGCTGGCGCACGTGTTCCAGCGCCTCGTGGATATTCAGCGGCGCCTTTTGCGGCGGGCGCCGCGGCCCGAGCATCCCGTCGACCAGATTCTGTAGCCGGTCGGCCTCGCGGATGATGATATCGGTGTACTCGTGCGCGGCGGGATCGGCGAATTCGCGGGCCAACAATTGCGCCGCCCCGCGCAGCCCGCCCAGGGGATTCTTGATCTCGTGCGCCAGCCCCCGGAGCATCTCGCGGTTGGCGAGATTCTGCGCCCGCATCTGGTCCTCGCGCGAAATCCGGAGCTGCCGGTCCAGGGAAAGCAGTTCCAGCAGCAGTGCCGGATCGCCGTTGCGGTTGGTGAACGGCGTGGCGCTGCAATCGACGGTGATCGGTTCGCCGCCCGAATGCTTGAGCTTGAGCTCACGCTTGGTATAGGCGGCGCCGTCGGCCAGGGCCTGTTGGAAATGACGCTGCTGGCCGGCGAGATGCGGCAACACCTTGTCGAGGCGCTCGCCGCGACAGTGCCGCGCACTCACCCCGAACAGGATTTCACTGGCCGGATTGATATAGCCGACGCACAGGTCGCGGTCCAGGCAGACCACGGCCGTGGTCATGTTGTCGAGAACGGTGTCGGGGCGCACCCCGTTCTGTGGCGGACGACGGTTCATACCTTTTTTCGGTGCAAGAGTCGCGCCAGCGATTGTAGCGCGTCACGCACCATATTGGTGCAAACGAGTCGTCAGGGGTTGCCGCCGGCTCCGGGTCTGGGGGCCGCGGGCGCACCCTGTACGCCCCCGCTGCCGGGGGCGGTCGGTGCGCCCGAATCCGACTCGGAGGTCGGCGACAGGCTGGAAGGCGGCCGCATGTAGAAGGTCACGGCCTCGCTGCGGGCGATCTCCTCGCCGCCCTCGCGTATGGCCACGCTCACGCGATGCTCGCCGCGCGGCACGCCCTGGAGCTGGACGCTCGGGCGGCGTGTCGGATCGAGGGCGGGCCGACCGTCCAGGTAATAGATCAGGACCCGGCCGCTGGCGAGTTCGCCGGACAATCCCACCGACACCGGCACCAGGCCGCGGGGATCGCGGAAGGTCTCGTCCGCGCGCGGACGTTCGATGCGTACCCCGACGGCGGCCGCCCCGGACGAACTCTCGCCCTCGTTTCCGGCGGTTCCGCGGATGCTGTCCATCCGCTGCAGCTCCGGCAGCCGGACCCGCTCGGCCTCGCCCCGGGAACGATCGCTGTAGTGGACCACGCCGTCCTCGTCGACCCAGCGGTAGACGTCCTGGGCATGAGCCTGGGCGGCCATCAGGACGAGCAGGAGCAGAAGCATGTAGGGGGGCATCCGCATGACCCCAACATAGCGCCGCCGTCCGGCTCGGACAAGCGTTTCGGGCATAAAAAAGGCGCCCCTCTCGGGGCGCCTCGGCGAGCGCGACCTGGGTCGCCTCAGATCGAGTAGTACATGTCGAACTCGACCGGGTGCGTGGTCATATGCAGACGCAGCACCTCCTCGGTCTTGAGGTCGATGTAGCCGTCGATCAGGTCGTCGCTGAACACGTCGCCGGCCTTGAGGAACTCGCGGTCGGCGGACAGGGCGTCCAGGGCTTCCTTGAGGGACTGGGCCACGGTCGGGATGGCCTTCTCTTCCTCGGGCGGCAGGTCGTACAGATCCTTGTCCATGGCCTCGCCCGGATGGATCTTGTTCTTGATGCCGTCCAGGCCGGCCATCATCATCGCCGCGAAGGCGAGATAGGGGTTGGCCGTGGAGTCGGGGAAGCGGACCTCGATCCGGCGCGCCTTCGGGCTGGCGACCCACGGGATCCGGATCGACGCCGAGCGGTTGCGCGCGGAGTAGGCCAGCAGCACCGGCGCCTCGAAGCCCTTGACCAGACGCTTGTAGCTGTTGGTCGAGGCGTTGGCGAAGGCGTTGATCGCCTTGGCGTGCTTGATGATGCCGCCGATGTAGTACAGCGCGGTCTCGGACAGGCCGCCGTACTCGTCACCCGCGAACAGGTTCTTGCCGTCCTTGGACAGCGACTGGTGGACGTGCATGCCGGACCCGTTGTCGCCGACCAGCGGCTTGGGCATGAAGGTGGCGGTCTTGCCGAAGCTGTGGGCCACGTTGTGCACGCAGTACTTGTAGACCAGCATCTCGTCAGCCTTCTTCACCAGCGTGTTGAAGCGGGCGCCGATCTCGCCCTGGCCGGCCGTGCCCACCTCGTGGTGATGCACCTCGGTGACCAGACCCATCTCTTCCATCGCCAGGCACATGGCCGAGCGCAGGTCCTGGAAGGCGTCCACCGGCGGCACCGGGAAATAGCCGCCCTTGATGCCCGGACGATGGCCCAGGTTGCCGCCCTCGTACAGGCGCTCGGAGTTCCAGTAGGCCTCCTCGGAGTCGACCGCGTAGCCGGCGCCGCGCATCTCGGTGTGCCAGTTCACCGAATCGAAGATGAAGAACTCGTTCTCCGGACCGAAGAAGGCGGTGTCGGCCACGCCCGTGGAGGCGAGGTAGGCCTCGGCGCGCTTGGCGATGGTGCGCGGATCGCGCTCGTAGCCCTGCAGCGTGTTCGGCTCCAGGACGTCGCAGCGCAGGATCAGGGTGGGCTCCTCGAAGAAGGGATCCATCACCGCCGTTTCGGTGTCCGGCATCAGGATCATGTCGGACTCGTTGATGCCCTTCCAACCGTCGATGGAGGAACCGTCGAACATCTTGCCCTCTTCGAGGGCCTCCTCGTCGATCGCGTGGGCGGGCAGCGTGACGTGCTGCTCCTTGCCGCGCGTGTCGCAGAAACGCAAGTCCACGAACTTGACGTCCCGCTCTTTGATCATCTTCAGTACGTCGGATTTCGACATGGTCCCTCCTGATCGGAAACTGTTTTCGGGTGCGCCGGGTCACGCCCCGGCGATGCGGGCACTATAAAGGCAGATTCCGTGCCAAACCATCACGTCACGGTCTATCAGGCCTTTATGCGTCATTCCCGGGCATGCACCGCCACGATGCGCACCAAAATGGAACAGCAGCAACGCTGTTGCACCATCCGGGGTCAAGGCTGCCGGACGAGGGCCACCGCATTATACGGCCCCGCGGCGGTCCGCTATACTGCGGCGGCTCTCGCACGCCCCAATCCGGTAGCGAATCCCATGGACTTCCAGGAACTCATCCTGACATTGCAGCGCTTCTGGGCCGAACGCGGCTGCGTCGTCGTCCAGCCGTTGGACATGGAAGTCGGCGCGGGTACCTTCCACCCCGCCACCTTCCTGCGCTCGATCGGCCCCGAACCCTGGCGCGCGGCCTACGTGCAGCCGTCGCGGCGGCCCACGGACGGCCGCTACGGCGAGAACCCCAACCGGCTCCAGCATTATTATCAATTTCAGGTGCTGCTCAAGCCGTCGCCGGCGGATATCCAGGAACAGTACCTGGCATCCCTGGCGGCCCTCGGCTTCGATCCGGCGGTGCACGATATCCGTTTCGTGGAGGATAACTGGGAGTCGCCCACGCTGGGGGCCTGGGGGCTCGGCTGGGAAGTCTGGCTCAACGGCATGGAGATCACCCAGTTCACCTACTTCCAGCAGGTGGGCGGCCTCGACTGCCGCCCGGTCTCGGGAGAGATCACCTACGGTCTGGAACGCATCGCCATGTACATCCAGGAGGTCGAGAGCGTCTACGACCTGGTCTGGAACCGCGACTCCGGCGTGACCTACGGCGACGTGTTCCATCAGAACGAGGTGGAGCAATCCACCTACAACTTCGAGATCGCGGACACGGACGCCCTGTTCGACCGCTTCGACCGGCTGGAGGCCGAGTGCCGCGTCCTGGTCGAACGGGCCCTGCCGCTACCGGCCTTCGAACGCATGCTGGATTGCTCCCATACCTTCAATCTCCTGGACGCCCGGCACGCCATATCGGTGACCGAGCGTCAGGGCTACATCCTGCGGGTACGCGGCCTGGCACGGGCCGTGGCCGAGGCGTACTACGCCTCGCGCGAGGCGCTCGGCTTCCCGCTCGGCAAGCGCGAGGCGGCATGACGGCGGCGACCCTGCTACTCGAGATCGGCACCGAGGAGTTGCCGCCGAAGGCGCTGGACCGCCTGGCGCGGGCCCTGGCGGACGGCGTGGCCTCCGGTCTGGACGAGGCCGGCGTGGATCGCGGCAAGGCACGGGCCCTGTCGAGCCCGCGGCGGCTCGCGGTCCTGGTGGAAGCGGTGGCGGAAGCGGCCGCCGACCGGCGGATCGAACGGCTCGGCCCGCCGGTCGCTTCCGCCTACGACGCCGACGGCAATCCGACCAAGGCCGCCGAGGGCTTCGCCCGATCCTGCGGTGTCGATATCGCCGAGCTGGAAACCCGCGACACGGACAAGGGCGAGCGCCTCGCCTATGCCGGCACCGAGGCCGGCCGGGCGCTGTCCGAGCTGCTGCCCGAGATCGCCGCGGGCGCGGCGCGTGCCCTGCCCGTGCCCAAGCGGATGCGTTGGGGCGATTCCGAGACCACGTTCGTGCGTCCCGTGCACTGGGTCACGGCGCTGCACGGCGACCGGGTGATCGAGTTGACTCTGTTCGACTGCCGCGCCGGACGCGTCACCCGCGGACACCGCTTCCATCATCCCGAGCCGATCGAGCTGCCCAACGCCGACGATTACATCGAACGCCTGCGGAATCCGGGTTACGTGCTGGTCGATCCCGAAGCACGGCGCGAGGCCGTGCGCGAGCAGGTCGCGGCCCGCGCCGGCGAAGCCGGCGGCCGTGCGCTGGTCGACGACGACCTACTGGCCGAGGTCTGCGCCCTGGTGGAATGGCCGGTGGCCCTGGCCGGACGCTTCGAGGATCGTTTCCTGGCCCTGCCGCGCGAGGTCCTGATCTCGACCCTCGAGGGGCATCAACGCTATTTCCCGGTCGAGGACGACAACGGCTCGCTGCTACCGGCGTTCGTCACGGTCGCGAACATCGAAAGCCGCGAGCCGCAGCGGGTGATCGCCGGCAACGAGCGGGTGGTCCGCCCGCGGCTCGCGGATGCGCTCTTCTTCTGGGAACAGGATCGTCGCCAGGGCCTCGCCAAGCTGGCCGACGGCCTGGCCCGAGTCACCTTCCAGCGCGATCTGGGTTCCCTGGCCGCCAAGAGCGAACGCGTGGCCGAGTTGGCCGGGCGCCTGGCGGGCGCCGCGAGCGCCGATGCCGACGCGGTCGCCCGTGCCGCCACGCTCGCCAAGGCCGATCTGCTGACCGAAATGGTCGGTGAGTTCCCGGAGCTGCAGGGCACCATGGGGCGTTACTACGCGCTCGAGGCCGGCGAACCCGAGAACGTGGCAATCGCGCTGGAAGAACAATACCTGCCGCGCGCGGCCGGCGGACCCATCCCGGCGACGCCGGCGGGGCGGGCCCTGGCCCTGGCGGACAAGCTGGACACGCTCGCGGGTATTTTCGCCCTGGGCAAACGGCCGAGCGGCGAGAAGGATCCGTTCGCCCTGCGCCGCGCCGCGCTCGGCGTATTGCGGATCAGTATCGAGGGCGGTCTGTCTTTCGGCCTCCGAGACACCCTGGCACACGCGGTGGCGACCCAACCCGTCACGGTGGACGCGGATACGGTCGTGGCCGAGCTCGTCGATTTCCACCGCGACCGGCTTCGCGCCTACTATGCCGAGCGCGGCATCGGCGCCGAGGCATTCGAGGCGGTGGCGGCACACGGCCTGGACGATCCCCGCGATTTCGATCGCCGGCTACAGGCGATCCGTACTTTCATGGCCGAATCCGCCGCCCGGACCCTGTGCGCGGCGCACAAGCGCGTGCGCAATATCCTGAAGGACCGGGCCGACGAAGCGGCTCCGGTGGTGCCCGATCTCCTGGTCGAGCCGGCCGAGCGCGCGCTGCACGCGGATGTGGAGCGCCTGGCGCCCGAGCTGCAGGCCCGCAGTGACGCCGGTGAGTACACCGAGGCCCTGCGCCGCCTGGCCGAGCTGGGGCCCGCGGTCGATGCCTTTTTCGACGATGTCCTGGTCATGGCCGAGGACGACAAGATCCGCGAGAACCGGCTGGCCCTGCTTGCCGCCCTGGACACCCAGTGCCGCGCGGTCGCCGACATCTCGCGATTGCCCGTGGAATCCTGACCGGGGGCCGGCATGCGTCTGATCGTCCTCGACCGCGACGGCGTCATCAACCACGACGACCCGGACCACATCCGCAGCGCCAAGGCGTGGCGCCCGATCGACGGCAGCCTGGAGGCGATCGCACGCTTCACCCATGCCGGCTGGCGGGTGGTGGTGGCGAGCAACCAGTCGGGGATCGGACGCGGCCTGTTCGGGTATGGCGAATTGTTCGCCATCCACGACAAGATGCTGCGCATGGCGGCGGAGCTGGGCGGCCGCATCGACGGCGTCTTCTTCTGTCCCCACGCCCCGGACGCGGATTGTGCCTGCCGCAAGCCCGAGCCCGGTCTCTATCACCAGATCGCGGAACGCCTGGGCACGGACCTGAAAGGCGTACCGGCGGTGGGGGACTCCTGGCGCGATCTCCAGGCGGCGCGTGCCGGCGGCGCCACGCCGGTGCTCGTACGCACCGGCAACGGCCGCGACACGGAAACAGAGCACCGGGCCGAGCTGGCGGACATCGCGATCCACGACGATCTGGCGGCCGCGGCGGCGGCGATCCTGGGTAGCTGATGGACGTATCGGTCTGGGAACTGCTCTGGACCCAGGCCTGGAGCGGCTCGCCGATCTACCTGATGGCGGCGTTCATGCAGGGCCTGTGGCTACACCGGTCCGGCTTCGCACCGGGCTCGGCAGCGGCGGGCGCGCTGGTGAGCACGGTTCTCGCGATCCTGCTGGGCGTCGTGCTCTGGGGGCGCGTCTTCGCGGGCCTGGGCGCCGGCATCATGGCCTGGGATGTCCTCAACATCCCCGCCGCGGTCGCTTCGATCCTGGTCTATCCCGTAACCGCGCCGCTGATCCGGCACGGCTTCGAGAGATAATATAACTAACTGATTTTATTGGTTATTAAACGTCCAGATTGGACACCTGGAGCGCATTCCTCTCGATGAATTCGCGGCGCGGCTCGACATGGTCGCCCATCAGCGTGGTGAATATCTGATCCGCGGCCACCGCATCATCGATCTTGACCTGCATCAGACGCCGGCTATCCGGGTCCATGGTGGTTTCCCAGAGCTGCTCCGGGTTCATTTCCCCCAGACCCTTGTAGCGCTGGATGTGCTGGCCGCGCTTGGCCTCCTCCAACAGCCATTCATAGGCCTGCTCGAAGCTCTCCACGGGCTGGGTACGCTCGCCGCGCTTGATCTCCGCCCCGTCGCCGAACAATTCGAGCAATTCCTGGCCGAGCCCGGCCATGCGCTGATATTCGCGGCCGTTGAAGAAATCCTCGTGCCAAACGAATATATGCGGGATACCATGGCTGCGGCGGGTCACCTGGAGATGCATCGGATGCTCCCCGTCGGCCGGGTTGATCTGCACCTCGTACTGATGACGGTTGTCCCCGAGGGCGTCGAGGCGCGCCTGTAGCTGACTCGCCCAATCCCGCATGCCTTCGGCGTCGGCGAAACGCTCGGGGGTGACCTGCGGCAGATAGCTCATCTGACGCAAGCTGGTCTCGTCGTAACGCCGTGCGAGTCGGTGGATATCGGCCAGCATCGCCGAATAGTCGCGCGCCAGCCGCTCCAGGGCCTCGGCGCTGATCGGCGGTGCGTCGGCGTCCACCCGCAGTTCGGCCTTGTCGAGGGCGATACGCAGCAGGTAGTCGTTGAGTTCACGGTCGTCCTTGACGTAGTACTCCTGCTTCCCGCTCTTGACCTTGTAAAGCGGCGGCTGGGCGATATAGACGTTGCCGGCCTCGATCAAGGGGAACATCTGGCGGTAGAAAAACGTGAGAAGCAGCGTACGGATGTGGGAGCCGTCCACGTCCGCGTCGGTCATGATAATGATCCGGTGGTAGCGCAGCTTCTCCGGGTCGAACTCGTCGCGCCCGATGCCGCAGCCGAGCGCGGTGATCAGCGTTCCCACCTCGACCGACGACAGCATCTTGTCGAAACGCGCCTTCTCCACGTTCAGGATCTTGCCCTTCAACGGCAGGATCGCCTGGTAATGGCGATCCCGGCCCTGCTTCGCGGAACCGCCGGCGGAGTCGCCCTCCACCAGGAACAGCTCCGACTTGGCCGGATCCTTCTCCTGGCAGTCGGCCAGCTTGCCGGGGAGCCCGGCGATATCCAGCGCCCCCTTGCGGCGTGTCATCTCGCGGGCGCGACGGGCGGCGTCCCGGGCGCGGGCGGCATCCACCACCTTCGCCGCGATCACGCGCGATTCGCGCGGGTGCTCCAGCAGGAACTCGGACAGTTTCTCGCTGGTGACCGATTCCACCACGCCCTTGACCTCGGAGGACACCAGCTTGTCCTTGGTCTGCGAGGAGAACTTAGGGTCCGGCACCTTGACCGAGACCACCGCGGTCAACCCTTCGCGCGCATCGTCACCCGACGGACTGACCTTTTCCTTCTTGGCCAGACCCTCGCTTTCGATATAGCCGTTGATGGTGCGGGTCAGCGCGGCCCGGAAGCCCGCCAGGTGCGTGCCGCCGTCGCGCTGGGGAATGTTGTTGGTATAGCAGAACACGGACTCCTGATAGGAGTCGTTCCACTGCATCGCGACCTCGACCACGATGCCTTCACGCTCGAACGAGAAGTAGCAGACGGATTCGTGGAGAGGGGTCTTGTTCTCATTGAGGTGCTCGACGAAGGCGCGGATACCGCCCTCGTACTCGAACACAACGTCGCGTTCGCTCGCCTCTTCGGTCAGGCGGATGCGCACACCGGAATTCAGGAAGGACAGCTCGCGCAATCGCTTGGCGAGCGTGTCGTAATTGAATTCGATGTTGCTGAAGGTTTCCGGACTCGGGTGGAAGTGGATATGCGTGCCGCTCACCCCGGTTTCGCCGACAACCTCCAGCGGCCCGAGGGGTTCGCCCATGCTGTAGCGTTGGCTGTAAACCTTGCCGTCGCGGTGGATGGTCAATTCGAGCTTGTCGGACAACGCATTGACCACGGAGACGCCCACGCCGTGCAGGCCGCCCGACACCTTGTACGAGTTGTCGTCGAACTTGCCGCCGGCATGCAGCATGGTCATGATCACCTCGGCCGCCGACTTGCCCTCTTCTTCGTGCATGTCGACCGGAATCCCGCGACCGTCGTCCGAGACGGTGACGCTCTGGTCCGAGTGGATCGTGACCTGGATTTCCTGACAGTGACCGGCCAGCGCCTCGTCGATGGCGTTGTCGACGACCTCGAACACCATGTGGTGCAGGCCGGTGCCGTCGTCGGTATCGCCGATGTACATACCCGGCCGTTTGCGCACGGCCTCGAGGCCCTTCAGGACCTTGATGCTCTTGGAATCGTAGCCCTTGGAATCCGCCATGAAGCTTGCCCGTCGCGGAGGAAGGAGAGCCGGCTGGCGCCGTGGTGGCGTGCCGGATTTATAAAAGGGAAATTATAGCACGAGCGTGTTCACGCCCCGCGTCGCACCCGACCATGTTCCACGTGGAACATCGCGCACTCGCCCGTCCCCTCCGGCACCAGGGCCTCATCCAGAAACGTCAGGAAGCATTGCCCCCGCAGCCGCCCGATGGCCCGCATGACCGCCGCACGGTAAGTACCCCCCAGCTCGGCGGCCAGATCGTCGATCAACAACACCGGCCGAATGCCGCGGCGACGATCGAGCAACGCCGCCTGGGCAAGCAGCAGCGCGGCCGTCAGAACCTTCTGCTGACCGCGCGAAACCCAATCCCGGGCCGTCATGCTGGCGACCCGCACCCGCAGATCCGCTCGATGCGGGCCGTGCTGGGTAAAACCCATCCTGCGGTCCCGTTCCAGGCTGTGCAGAAGCGCCGAGCCGTAATCCTCGTCCAGCGGCCATCCCGGATGATAATCGAGCACCACCTCGCCCTCGCCCAGGATCTCGCCGACCATCTCGGGCAATACCCGTTCGAGTGCATGCAGGTAACTCCGGCGGCAGGCATCCACATCCTTCGCCGCGTGCACGAGCTCGCTGTCCCAGACAATCACGTCGGTCTTGGGCAATCCGCGACGAAGGGCGCCGTTGCGCTGCCGCAGGGCACGACGATATCGCCGCCAGGCCGGAAAGAAGCCATGTTCCACGTGGAACACTCCCCAATCGAGATAGCGTCGCCGGTGCCGTGGCCCCTCTTCGAGGAGACGATGAATGTTCGGGTCGATGACCTGTACCGGCAAGGCACTGACCAGATCGAGGAGCGGGACATCCTCGCGCCCGTCCAGACGGAGACGGGTATTGCCGGGTTTGCGCTCGATGCCGATGCGCAGCGGCCGGCGATCCTCGGACACCACCTCCGCATTCAGATTGAATGCGTCCGCGCCACGTCGTATCAGCCGGTTCGGCGGGGTTTGACGAAAGGAACGGGCCCGTCCCAGGAAGTAGATCGCTTCGAGCAAACTCGTCTTGCCCGAGGCATTCTCGCCGATGATGAGGTTCAGCCCCGATGCCGGATCGATCCGGCATCGCTCCCAGCAACGGAAGTTCCGGATATCGACCCGGCGCAGGTACATGCGTCGCGGCGGGCGGCCTTTCCCGCCTAGAGACGCATCGGCATGACGACGTACTGACTGCTCTCGTCGCCCTTCTCGCGCAACAGGCCGCTGCTGTCCGGGCCGGTCAGCTCGAGGGTGAACTGATCAGCCTCCATCACGGAAAGCGCATCCACCAGGTAGTTCACGTTGAAGCCGATCTCGATCGGCGCATCCCCGTACTCCACTTCGATCTCGTCCTCGGCCTCTTCCTGATCCGGATTCTGGGCCTGGAGTCGCAGGCGGTTTTCGTCCAGAGAGAGACGCACGCCCTTGAACTTCTCGTTGGAGAGGATGGCGGTCCGGGTCAGGGCCTGACGCACGGCTTCCCGGTCGCCGGTCAGGAGCTTGTCCCCGGCGTCCGGGATCACCCGTTGGTAATCCGGGAAGCGACCGTCGATAAGCTTGCTGGTGAACCGTATATCCGGCAGGTGTACCTGGATGTGGTTATCCGACAGGGTCAGGCGGACCTCGTCGTCGCTGGCAGCCAGCATCCGTTGCAGCTCGACGATCGCCTTGCGCGGCACGATCACCTGCCGCGTCTCGGACAGACCGGTTTCGCACTCGACATCCGCCAGTGCCAGACGATGGCCGTCGGTGGCCACGGCACGGACCCCGTTGCTGCCGATCACCAGGAGCAGACCGTTCAGGTAATAACGGACATCCTGGTGCGCCATGGCGAATTGCGTTCGTTCCAGCAAACGCTTGAGCGCATTCTGCGGCAGGGCCACGCTGTCGCCGGCCGTGATCTCGTCCAGGAACGGGAACTCCGTCGCCGGCAACGACGACAACACGAAGCGGCTGCGTCCGGAGGCGATGCGGACACGTTGCTCGCGAACCTCCAGCTCGATATCCGCCGATTCCGGCAGACCGCGGCAGATATCCAGGAGCTTTCGCGCCGGCACCGTGATCGCCCCCGGCTGCTGAACCTGGACGGCCACGTGCGTCACCAGCTCCAGCTCGAGGTCCGTGGCCGTGATCGATAGGGTGTCGTTCTCCGCCTTGAGCAGCAGATTCGACAGGATGGGCATGGTCTGCCGGCGCTCGACCACGCCGATAACGGCCTGGAGGGCGCCGAGCAGGTCGTTGCGCTGCGTCTGCAGTTTCATTCTGATCCCCTTGTCACACGCTCCGTCCGCGATCCCTTACGATAAACCTATAAGAATAAAAGACAGTCGTAGTCGTAACAGGCCGCTGCGTTTTCTGGTGAAAAGACACTAAATCCCTTTAAAAACAAGGCATTGGGATAACAACAACCCTGTTGTCGAATCCTGTAGGGGCGGTCGGTATCCTGTGGATTACATGTGGGCCGATAGCCGGCGGCGCAATCCGCGCCGAGTTGTAACCGGCCTGAACACCGTTTGTCCACAGGTTGTTCTCCGGGGTTCCGCTCATCGCGTCAGCGTCCGGAACAGGTTGGTGTAATCCTCGTCGATGCGGGCGTCCGTCTCGCGCAGCGACTTCACCTTGCGGCAGGCATGCAGGACCGTCGTGTGGTCGCGGCCGCCGAAGGCCTCGCCGATCTCCGGCAGGCTGTGGTTGGTCAACTCCTTGGCCAGGGCCATGGCCACTTGGCGCGGGCGTGCCACCGACCGGGTCCGCTTCTTGGCGTTCAGGTCGTTGAGCCTGATCTTGTAATACTCGGCGACCGTCTTCTGGATGTTCTCCAGGGTCACGAGCCGATCGTAGACGGCGAGCATGTCCTGCAACGCCTGTTTGGCGAAATCGATGGTGATCGGCGCGCCCGAGAACTTGGCGGTCGCGGTCAGCCGGTGCAGGGCGGACTCCAGGTCACGGACATTGGAGCGCACCCGCTTGGCGACGAAGAAGGCCACTTCCTGCGGCAGCATCACCTCGTGCTGCTCCGCCTTGGAGAGCAGGATCGCCACGCGCGTTTCCAGTTCGGGCGGTTCCACCGCCACCGACAGGCCCCAGGCGAACCGGGACTTGAGGCGATCCTCCAGGCCCTCGACCTCCTTGGGGAATCGGTCGCAGGTCAGGATGATCCGCTGCTTGCTTTCCAGCAGGGCGTTGAACGTGTGGAAGAACTCCTCCTGGGACCGATCCTTGCCCGCGAAGAACTGGATATCATCGATCAGCAGGGCGTCCACCGAGCGATAGTGGCCCTTGAAGTCGTCCATCCGGTTGTGGCGGATGGCCGTGATCAGCTCGTTGACGAAATGCTCCGAGCGCACGTAGACGACCTTGGCGCGGGGATTGCCGTCGAGCAGCCGGTTGCCGATGCCGTGCATCAGGTGGGTTTTGCCGAGGCCCACGCCGCCGTAGATCAGCAGCGGGTTGTAGGCCAGGTTCTCGGTACTCGCCGCCTGTTCGGCCGCGGCCCGCGCGATCTGGTTGGACTTGCCCTCGACGAAGGTTTCGAAGGTATAGCGCGGGTCCAGGTTGCTGCGGTAGCCGCCGAGCCGGCGGCCTTCCTCGCGGCGGGGCTGTCCGCCGCCGCCGACGGTGACCCGGACCTGCGCGGCACTGCCGATTTCTCCGAGGGTACTCTCGATCAGCGGGCGGAACTGCTGGTCGACCTGGTCGCGCACGACCTCGTTCGGTGCGAACAGATCCAGGCCGCGCTCGGTGACTACCGCCTGGAGAGGACGCAGCCAGAGATTGACGTCCTTCTCCGCCAGTCGCCCCTCCAGTTGGGACAGGCATTCCTGCCACAACGCATCCGCCAAGGCATGACCTCCGCCGCGTGGAAAATCCGGTGCTTCACCCCGTGTTCGGCGACGCCATTGCGGCATCGCCATGCGACACTACAACAGTTGCGGCGAGTTATCCACAACCGTCCCTCATTAGTTGCAAAGCGGCAAGGCAGCCGGCTAAAATCCGCGCCCTTCCAATTACCGAGGTCGGCGGAGCCCGCCTGACGGCGCCGGAAACGCGATGAAGAGAACTTTTCAACCGAGCAACCTGCGACGCAAGCGGACCCACGGCTTTCGCGCCCGCATGTCCACCAAGGGCGGCCGTGGCGTTGTCGCCAGCCGCCGCGCCAAGGGGCGCAAGCGGCTCACGCCATAAGGCGGGGCCTGCACGGGCCCCACGTGCGGCGTGACGGAGCGGGATTCCCGGGAACCGCGCGGCTGCGCCGCGCCGCGGATTTCCACCGTGTGTTCGCGCAGGGCCGCCGCCGCGCCGACGGCTGCTTCGTGGTAATCGCCGCCGCCAACGGCGGTACCATGCCACGTCTCGGCCTCGCGATCGCCAAGCGGCGGCTGGGCCGGGCCGTCGACCGCAATCGCATCAAGCGCATCGTGCGCGAGAGTTTTCGCCATCATGCCGCCGAATTGCCGGCGGTCGACATTGTCGTGCTGGCCCGCTCCGGGCTCGCGGAACGCGACAATGCGCGCTTGTTCGACAGTCTCGCCGGGCACTGGCGGCGACTGGCCACCGATGCCACCAGAGGGTAGCCCCGGTTATGGATCGCGACCATGGATAACGTCCGCTTCGCCCTGCTCTGCGCACTGGGTGTCATCGGCTTCTTCCTCTGGCAGGCCTGGCAGGCGGATTACGCCGAGCCGGCCCCGCGGGAGCAGGTTGCGGAGCGCGGCGAGCTGGCATCCGCCGCCGCCGACGATGTCCCCAGTATCGATGCCGCGCCCGGCGAAGGTAGCGGCGAAGACACGCAAGCGCAGGACGATACCCGTCCCGAGATGGGGCCGGCCACAGACGGCGATACCCTGCCCGGCGGCGAGCGCATCCGCGTCGTCACCGACAAGTTCGTGGCCGAGATCGATACCCGCGGCGGCGATCTGCGCCGCCTCGAATTGCGTGGCGTGCCGGTATCACAGGATCGGCCCGACAACGACCTGCGGTTGCTCAACGACCGCATACCCAACTTCTTCATCGCCCAGAACGGGCTGATCGGGGCCGAGCATGCGGCCCCCAATCACAACGACGATTTCGAGAGCGCCCGCGACGAGTACCGGCTCGCCGAGGGCGAAGAGCGGCTCGAGGTCCCGCTGACCTGGACCGACGATGCCGGCCGCCGCGTGACCAAGACCTACGTGTTCACGCGCGGCAGCTACGAGATCGGTCTGCGTCACGAGGTCACCAACGGCTCGGATTCGGACTGGACCGTCAGCCCGTATGCCCGTCTCTGGCGCACGCCTTACGAGCACAGTGAGGACGCGCCGTTCGCCCAGAGCTTCATGGGCGTGGCCTGGTACCAGGCCAAGCAGGACGAGAAGGGCGAATACCGTTTCGAGAAGCTCGATTTCGGCGACGTGGCCGAGCAGCCGCTGAAGGCCCAGCAGACCGGCGGCTGGATCGCGATGATGCAGCACTATTTCCTGGGTGCCCTGGTGCCGGCCCCGGATACCACGGTCAGCTATTTCGCCCGTCCCAAGAACATCCCGGGGTCGCGGCTGTCGGGCTACGAGAGCGGCTATGTCGGCGGCCGTACCCGCATCGCCGCCGGCGAGACCGCGGTCCTGGAATCCGACCTGTTCCTGGGGCCCAAGCTGCGCGACCAACTCGACGCCGCCGCCCGGGGTCTGCCGCTGACCGTCGACTACGGCCTGTTGACCGTGATCGCCGAGCCCCTGTTCTGGGTCCTGGACGCGCTGCACTCGCTGGTCGGCAACTGGGGCTGGGCGATCGTGCTGCTCACGGTCCTGATCAAGCTCGCGTTCTACAAGCTCTCCGAAACGCAGTTCCGCGCGATGGCGCGCATGCGCAAGTTCGCGCCGCGCATCCAGCAGCTCAAGGAACAGTACGGCGACGACCGCCAGAAGCTGCAGTCCAAGATGATGGATCTGTACAAGAAGGAGGGCTTCAATCCCCTGGGCGGCTGCTGGCCGCTGCTGGTCCAGATGCCGGTATTCATCGCCCTGTACTGGGTGCTGCGGGAGTCGGTGGAACTGCGCCACGCCGACTTCATGCTCTGGATCAACGACCTGTCGAGCCCGGACCCCTTCTACATCCTGCCGGTGGCCTTCGGCATCACCATGTTCGCGCAGCAGAAGCTGTCGTCGTCGAGCATGACCATGGACCCGATGCAGCAGCGCATGATGCAGATCATGCCGGTCGCGCTGGCGGTCTTCTTCGCCTTCTTCCCGGCGGGTCTGGTGCTGTACTGGTTCACCAACAACCTGTTGTCGATCGCCCAGCAGTGGTACATCTACCGCAAGCTCGACAACGAAGGCCTGAGCCACAAGTCGGCTTCGAGCTGACCCGCCTTCGGCCCTTTCGGCAGTGACCGGACAGGTCGACACCATCGCCGCCATCGCCACGCCGCCCGGTCGCGGCGGCATCGGCGTGGTCCGGATCTCCGGGCCCGGCGCGGCCGGAATCGCGACCGCGATCGTCGGCGCCCCACCCGCGCCCCGCACGGCGGGGCTCCGGACCTTCCGCGACAGTGCCGGCAATCCCATCGATCGCGGCATCGTCCTGTTTTTCCCCGGTCCGCACTCGTATACCGGCGAGGACGTTCTGGAGTTGCAGGGACATGGCGGTCCGGCGGTGCTGGACGCGGTCCTGCAGGCGGCGCTCGCCGCCGGCGCGCGCCCGGCCCGGCCCGGCGAATTCACCGAGCGCGCGTTTCTCAATGACCGTCTGGATTTGGCCCAGGCCGAGGCGGTGGCGGACCTGATCGAGGCGGACACCGACGCGGCGGCATCCGCGGCGCTGCGGTCCCTGGAAGGCGCATTCTCGGCGCGGGTCCACGCCCTGGCCGATTCGCTCACCGAACTGCGGGTCTATGTCGAGGCCGCCATCGATTTCTCCGACGAGGACATCGATTTCCTGAGCGAGGGCGGCGTCCTGGAACGGTTGGACGGGGTACGCGAAGCCCTGTCGGCACTGCGTCGCGAGGCCGGCCGCGGTGCCGCGCTGCGCGAGGGTCTGCGCGTGGCGATAGCGGGCGCGCCCAACGTGGGAAAATCCAGTTTGCTCAACCGCCTGGCCGGTCGCGATACCGCCATCGTCACCGCCATCGCCGGTACCACCCGCGACGTGCTTCGCGAGGCGATCAGCCTCGACGGCCTGCCCCTGCACGTGGCCGATACCGCCGGTCTCAGGGAGACCGGCGATCCCGTGGAAGTGGAGGGGGTGCGTCGGGCGCGCGCGGAGATCACGGACGCCGATCGCATCCTGCTCGTCGTGGACGACCGGATCGGGCCGACGGCCGAGGACCGGCGCCTGCTAAACGACCTGGCGGCGGAACGGGTGATCCTGATCCGGAACAAGTGCGATCTCAGCGGGGCGTCGCCGGGGCGCGACGACAGCGGCGATCTGCGCTTGTCCGCCACCACGGGCGCCGGATTCGAGACCCTGGTGGAACGGCTCAAGGACTGCGCCGGCTATCGTTCGGCCGAGGCCGGCGGTTTCAGCGCCAGGCGGCGTCATCTGGACGCGCTGGATCGTGCCGGCGCGGCACTCGACTCCGGGCGTGAGCGGCTCGTGGCGGAGCAGGCGGGCGAATTGCTGGCGGAAGAGCTGCGTCTGGCCCAGGAGGCACTGGGAACGATCACGGGAACAGTGAGCAGCGACGACCTGCTGGGCGAGATATTCGCCTCCTTCTGCATCGGCAAGTGACCCCGTCGCGTCCAGGTCAGTCGCTGCTTGCCGCACGCAAACGAATCTCGAACAGCCGCGGCCACCACTTCCCGGTGAGGAACAGGCGGTCGGTCTCCGGGTCGTGGGCGATACCGTTGAGCACGTCCACGCGATAGCCGGCGGGCAGCGCCGAACGCAGTCTGCGGGCATCGATAATGCCGATGACCCGGCCGTCGTCCGGATCGATGCGCGCGATCAGGTCCGTGGTCCAGACGTTGGCCCAGATCTCGCCGTCTATGTATTCCAGTTCGTTGAGCCGGGGCACCGGCTGTCCGCGGTGGGTCACGGCGAGGGTCCCGATGCGGCTGTAGTCGTCCGGGTCGAGAAAGCGCAGCACGTCGCTGCCGTCGCTCATGATCAGGCGCTCGCCGTCGTACGCCAGGCCCCAGCCTTCGCCCTCGTACTCGAACGTGGCGATGCGTTCGAGGTTCGCACGGTCATAGACGAAGCCTTGCCCCGCCTTCCAGGTGAGCTGGATCAGGCGCTCGCCGACCAGGGCCAGGCCCTCCGCGAAATAATCGTCGGCGAGACGGCGCTCGGCCAGGACCTCGCCGGTTTCCGGGTCCACCCGGCGCAGCGCGGATTCGCCATAGCGCCCGACGCTCTCGTAGAACACGCCGTCGGCGAACAGCAGGCCCTGGGTGAAAGCGCGCGGATCGTGCGGATGGGCCGCGGCGATCTCGGCCACGTGGCGCGGCGCCGCGGCGGCGGTTGCCGCCAGCAGGCAGGCCGTGACCAGGCACGCTGCGCGTGCCGCCACCCGCTTCAGGCCGCCGCGCATGCCGTCACCAGGGCGGCGAACAGTCGTGTCTGCTCGTGCCGCAGCAGCAGGTATTCCGGATGCCATTGCACCCCCATGACGGGACCGCCGTCGGTGGCCTCGATCGCCTGGACGATGTTGTCGCGGTCGCGCGCGACCGCCCGCAAACCGCGGCCGAGACCGCGCACCGCCTGCCGATGCAGGCTGTTCACCCGGATGCGGCGCGTGCCCAGGATCGCCGCCAACCGGCTGCCACGCCGGATCGCGACCGGCCGCCGGGCGCGCAATGTCGCCCGGTAGGGCGGATGACGGCGGCGCGTGCGGATATCCGCGTGCAAGGTGCCGCCATGCACCACGTTCAGGAGTTGGGCGCCGCGGCAGATGCCCAGGATCGGCAGGCCGCGTGCCAGTGCCGCGTCCAGTACGCGCAACTCGAAGGCGTCGCGCGCCGGGTCCAGTCGCCGCGCGGGATTCTGCGGGGCCTGATACAGGGCCGGACTGATGTCGTCGCCGCCGCCGATGATCACGGCATCGAGCGGCGCCGGCGGCGTCGGCCGTGTCGCGGTCAGGCGCACCGGCCGCCCTCCGGCGCGCCGTATCGCATGGGCCGCGCACCACCAGCCCGGGCTCCAGACGCCGGCCGGTCCGGTGATCCCCACCAGCGGCCGGTCCCGACTCACGTCCACGCCTCCGCCGCGCTCGCCCAGTCCCCGAGCAGACCGCCCAGGGCACCGTCGAGGTGCTCGCGGTAGGCGGCACAGGCCCGGTCCAGTCGTTCGCGGTCCGCGGCCAGCCGCTCCACCGCGAGCCAGTAGCCCCAGGGCTCGGCCAGGCGCCAGTCCGGGCGCTCGATCTCGCAGTTCGGCAGACGATAGTGCAGCGTCGGCCGGGCCGAGACGAGCTCGTCGTCCACCGCCGCGGCGACCCGTTCCGGCGCCAGGTGGGCGCACAGCGGCAGCAGGTCCAGGGCCCGGTTGCGGGAGGGGTTGTACGCCAGGTAGTCGTCCACCAGACCCTCGATGTCCGGGGCGTAGTCGGGCCGGATCAACCGTGCCACGTAATCCCGCGGCCAGGGCTGGATGTAGGGAAAGATGCGCCGGGAAAGGTCGACGTTCGACTCCCGGCGCAGCCAGTCGAACAGCACCGCATAGGCGCGCAGGTAGGCGAGCACGGTGGCCGCGTCCAGGGCCGGCAGCTCGGGGTTCAGGTGCAGGCCGAAGGCGTAGATCGGCGATTCCGCGGTGCCCTTGGCGCCGGCCTCGCGCAGGCCCGCGATCAACGGCTCCAGCTCGCCGAGCCGGGACACCGGCACCGGCGGCGACACGATCTCGAAGGGCACCACCCGCTTGGCCACCGCCGCCAGCATGTCCTCGGACAGGCGTTCGAGCTCGCCGGGGGCGTCGTCGCCGTCGTCACCGCGCCGGCCCAGGCGCTTCAGATAGGCGTAGTCCAGTTCGATGCGGAACTCGCCCAGGGCGGTGTTGCGTACCGACTGCTCGTAGGGCGTGTGCGGATGGATCTCGCCGCCCAGACTGCGGCGCACGATCTCGCCGATGCGCTCGATCCCCAGGCCGGTGAACTCCAGCTCGACACCCACGCAGCGTTCCCCGCCCGCATGGCCGCGGACGGCGGGCGGCAACAGCAGCCGCGGCGCCGAGCGACGGCGACGCCGTTGATGTAGCCATGAGCGGATCATGCCGGGAAGCATGCCAGGGTGGGATTGGTCCGGCCACTGCCCGCCGGACCACACTTTAGGGTATTTCTCTTGCGGCGACCGTACCGGTACTATCCGATGCGGCATATACCGGGCCGCGTGGTCCGCAAACAGAGGTGTTCCATGAGCCAGTCGGAGGAGGCACGGCTAGCCCCTGCCCGGAACGGTGACGTCGATGCCGAGGAGACTCGGGAGTGGCTTGACGCGCTGGAAGCGGTACTCGAGCACGAGGGACCGGAGCGGGCCCATTTCCTGCTCGAGGCGCTGATCGAGAAATCCCGTCGCTCGGGCGCCTATATTCCTTTCTCGCCGTATACGGCCTACGTCAACACCATCCCGTCGGAGGCCGAGGCGCGTTCGCCCGGCGATCCCGCCATCGAGTGGCGCATCCGATCGATCATCCGCTGGAACGCCATGGCCATGGTGGTCCAGGCCAATCGCCACCACGAGGGGGTCGGCGGGCACATCGCCAGCTTCGCGTCGGCGGCGACGCTGTACGATGTCGGCTTCAACCACTTCTTCCATGCCCCGAGCGAGGATCACGACGGCGACCTGGTCTATATCCAGGGCCACTCCGCGCCGGGTATCTACGCCCGCTCCTACCTGGAGGGGCGTCTCGACGAAAAGCAGCTCTACAACTTCCGCGCCGAGGTGGGCGGCAAGGGCCTGTCGTCCTATCCGCACGCCTGGCTGATGCCGGATTACTGGCAGTTCGCCACCGTGTCCATGGGCATCGGCCCGATCTCCGCCATCTACCAGGCGCGTTTCATGCGCTATCTGGAGAACCGCGGCGTGCGTCCCACAGACGGCCGTAAGGTCTGGTGCTTCTGCGGCGACGGCGAGATGGACGAGCCGGAATCGCTGGGCGCGATCGACGTCGCCTCGCGCGAGAAACTGGATAACCTCGTCTTCGTGGTCAACTGCAACCTGCAGCGCCTGGACGGACCCGTGCGGGGCGACTCCAAGATCATCCAGGAACTCGAGGGCGCCTTCCGCGGCGCCGGCTGGAACGTGATCAAGGTGATCTGGGGCGCGCTCTGGGACGGCCTGCTCGCCCAGGACCACGACGGCCTGCTGGTCAAGCGCATGAACGAATGCGTGGACGGCGAGTACCAGGCGTTCAAGGCCAAGGGCGGGGCCTACACGCGCAAGCATTTCTTCGGCAAGTATCCCGAGCTGGAGCGGATGGTGGCCTCGCTCTCGGACGAGGACATCTCGCGCCTGAACCGCGGCGGCCACGATCCGCACAAGATCTATGCCGCCTACCACCGCGCCGTGAACCTCAACAACGGCCGTCCGACCGTGATCCTGGCCAAGACCGTCAAGGGCTACGGCATGGGCGAGGCCGGCGAGGGCCAGAACATCACCCATCAGCAGAAGAAGATGGGCGAGGAGGCGCTCAAGGAATTCCGCGACCGTTTCGAGATCCCGGTGGACGACGACAAGATCGGCGAGGCGCCGTTCTACAAGCCGCCGGAGGACTCCGAGGAGATCCAGTACCTCAAGGCCCGCCGCGAGGAGCTGGGCGGCTACCTGCCGAAGCGCCGCCAGGACTGGGAGAGCCTGACGATCCCGGAACTCAAGGCCTTTGACCGGCTGCTGGCGGACTCCGGCGACCGCGAGTACTCGACCACCATGGCCTTCGTGCGCATCCTGCAGATGCTGACGCGGGACAAGAACATCGGCGAGCGCGTCGTGCCGATCGTGCCCGACGAGGCCCGCACCTTCGGCATGGAGGGCCTGTTCCGGTCGTTGGGCATCTACTCGCCCGTGGGCCAGCTCTTCGAGCCCGAGGACTCGGACCAACTCGCCTACTACAAGGAGGCGATCAACGGCCAGATCCTGGAGGAAGGCATCACCGAGGCCGGCTCCATGTCCTCGTTCATCGCCGCCGGCACGTCCTACTACAACCACGGGGTCGCCATGATCCCGTTCTACAGCTTCTACTCGATGTTCGGCCACCAACGGGTGGGCGACCTCTGCTGGGCCGCCGGCGACATGCGTACCCGCGGCTTCCTCATGGCCGGCACCGCCGGGCGCACCACCCTCAACGGCGAGGGCCTGCAGCACCAGGACGGACACAGCCTGCTGCTGATGCACACCATCCCCAACTGCCGGGCCTACGACCCCACCTTCGCCTACGAACTGGCGGTGATCGTGCAGGACGGCCTGCGGCGCATGTACGCCGAGCACGAGGATGTCTACTACTACATCACCATGATGAACGAGAACTACGCCCACCCGGCGATGCCGGAGGGCGCGGCCGAGGGCATCGTCCGCGGCATGTACCGGTTCTCGGAAGGCGACGGCCGGCTCAAGAAGCGGGTGCAGTTGCTCGGCTCGGGCACCATCCTGCGCGAGTCGATCGCGGCGGTGGACCTGCTGGCCGAGGACTGGAAGGTGGCCGCCGACGTCTGGAGCGTGCCCAGTTTCGGCGAGCTGCGCCGCGACGGTCTTTCGGCCGAACGCTGGAACACCCTGCACCCGGAGGCCGAGCCGCGGGTGTCCTACGTCGCGCAGTGCCTGGGCGACGCGCAGGGCCCGGTGATCGCCGCCACCGACTACATGCGGGCCTACGCCGACCTGATCCGGGCCTTCGTGCCGGCGCCCTACTACACCCTGGGCACCGACGGCTTCGGCCGCTCCGACACCCGCGAGAGCCTGCGCGACTTCTTCGAGGTCGACCGCTACTGGATCACGGTCGCGGCCCTCAAGGCCCTGGCCGACGCCGGCGAGATCAAGCCGAAGACGGTTTCCGAGGCGATCGAGAAATACGGCATCGATCCGGAGAAGCCGGAGCCGCTGTATGTTTGATTTGATTGATCAACCACAGAGACACAGGGCACACAGAGTGAATCGTATTAGTGCTCTGTGCCCTCTGTGCCTCTGTGGTTAGAAAATAAGGCGATCTTATGACGACTGAGATCAAGGTACCGGACATAGGCGACTTCGACGCGGTCGAGGTGATCGAGGTGCTGGTGT
>NZ_APNM01000022.1:0-26086 GCF_040361335.1 Salinisphaera sp. PC39
CGGCGTGACTCAAACCCACGAGCCTCCAGGATAACCGGGGCGGTTCAGATTCAAATAATAATGAATATTATATAAACAATATCAAATATACCTTAAACGACACCGCGGGGCTTGCGGCATATAACACTATTAACTTTATATACCAAGAGCGCTCCGACAAAAGCAGACGTTATATGATTGGCGGCGGGAACTTAATAACGAGCGCAAAAAAGCTTGCCTATATTGAGACCAAGTCTGGTTCTACCTGGGCCAGAAAATACAATCTCACCTACACGACAAGCCAAACAAGTGATCGGTCACTTCTTGCTGAGATCCAAGAATGTGCAAATAAGAATTCCGGCACAGAGTGTCTGCCGCCCATATCACTAGACTGGTCCTCGATCACTCTTGGCTATAAAGAGCACACCAATCTAGAGCCTCCCTCAAATTCCTATCAGTGCTCCCGGATCATTGATATAAATGGGGACGGCTTATCAGACATAGTACTTGGCTGTAATGGAAATCTAAAAACATGGATTAACAAAACTGACGCCAGCGGAGATCAATCCTGGCAAGAAGATTCTGAATATCAATTGCCCGACTCCCTTTTCACCAATGACGGCTATAGGCGTGCGACTTTACAGGACATTAATGGCGACGGACTCCCTGATTTCGTGGGAGGGGATTCCCCCTCAAACCAAGCCACATACATTAATACTGGGTCAGGATGGCAACTGGATGATAAATATAAATTACCTGCAAGGCTATATGACGGTATAGGCCGAGCCAGAGGAGTGATAAAGGATATAAATGGCGACGGGATCAAAGACTTTATCGCTTCAACAGGTGAGTATGAGCTAACTGGCGAGTATGAGTGGGAAATCGCACCCACCGACAACAGAGCATGGCTAGGAAGCGTCTCTAATTGCTCGAGTGAAGCGTGCGCATGGAACAGGTCACAGAATTATGACCCTCCTTCTCATGTCATATATGTGGCAACCGGCACCGGTGAAAATCAAAAACTTACCGAGGTGACGGACATAGATGGAGACGGATTACCTGATTATATCTTATCTTATACATCTGTTTCATCTGGTTTTTTCGTGTCGCAAGAGCTAACAAGTAAAACCTATACAAATACCGGAACTGGCTGGAGCAGAGACCCTGGATATGATCTAACAGCTCCATTAATGGTAAAAACCAATAATACTGATGAAACGGAAAAAATATCTGAGCTTGCCGATGTGAATGGGGATGGCCTTCCCGATATAGTATGCTCTGGAAACGTACCCGCCCCGTATACAATAATAAAGCTTTGCGGGGAAAATTCACTTAAATCTCAAAGCGAAATTGCTGACCCTCAATTTAACCAATTTAATCGAGCTACATATATAAACACAGGAGATGGATTCAGTTTAAATCATTCCTACAATGCTCCGGTAGAGTTGTTCGGCATTGTTGTAGAAGACGCCCGACTGGGGCTTTTGCAAGATCTGAATGACGACTCCAAGCCAGAGTTTATTCTTTCTCACAAGGAGCTAGGAAATAAGACATTTATAAATAAAAGTTATAGCAATTGCTCTACTGATGCATGCAAGTGGAGCCAAGACACTAATCTTACAATGCCCTTTGATTTTTTCGGATATGAGTTTTACGAAGATGGGAAAGGGTATAGCAGAAGAAGTCTGATTAGGCATTTTGACCTAGACGGCCGACCTGATTTTATTGCACTGGGTAATGAAAATACTAATTCTGGCGTTTATGTGGCCAATGCCAACAATATTAATGGCGCCAACCCTGACCTAGTACAAGCCATTAATGCTGGACCTCAATCGGCCGAAATACAGATTGAATACACAACCTTACTTGACAATAATGTTTACAAGTATTCTGTTACAAATTACCCATTGCAGACCGTCAAAGGCGGTCATGTCATAGTTGAATCGACGCAACCGGGTGGTGGCAAAAAGCTACGCTACAGATACGAGGATTTGCGCGTCCATGCTTTAGGGCGTGGCATGCTAGGTTTCAAGCGGTTCATAGCCGAGAACCTGGATACTGGCCTCAGGGAAATCACCGAGTTTGCGCAACAATTCCCCCATACGGGAATGATTTCAAGCTCAAGCAAGACAGCTGCGGAGTACTACAATCCTCCTGGCCTAGATCCCATCTTGATTGATGAAACCACCCTGACCGAAACCCAAAACACCCTGGCCACCAAGACCCTGGGCAACGGCGATTCCGAGCGTTATTTCCCCTACGTCGCCACCAACGACGAGCACTTCTACGACCTGACCAACAACAGCACCCCGCTGACCACCACCCGCACCGAGACCACCTACGACGACTATGGCAATGCCACCCAGGTGGTGCAGAAGCGGTTCCAGGGCGCCACGCCCGGCGTGGACACCTACACCACGACCACCACCAACCAATACACCAACACCCCCAGCCAATGGCTACTGGGCCGGCTGACACACTCGAGCGTCACCAAGACCCATCCCGACGGCGCCTCGGTCACCCGCGAGACCGCCTACGAATACGACGCCGTCACCGGGCTGCTGACTGCCGAGATCGTCGAGCCCAACGACCCCGACCTGACCCGGCGCACCGACTACAGCTACGACGCCTTCGGCAACCAGACCGAGGAAGCCGTCAGCGGGGCCGACATCGCCACCCGCACAACCACCACCACCTGGGACAGCCGCGGGCAATTCAAGACCAGCATCACCAACGCCCTCGGCCACACCGAGACCCACGATTACAGCGAGGCGCACGGCGGCCGCACCAGCCTGACCGGGCCCAACGGCCAGACCACCACCTGGAGCTACGACGCCTTCGGGCGCGAGACCCAGCAGACCACCCCGGACGGGGTCATCGTCACCACCAGCTATGAAGACTGCGGCAGCGGCTGTCCGGCCGCCGACGGAGTCTTTCTCATCCGCACCACCGGCTCCGACGGCTCGGAGAGCGTCGAAATCTACGACCGGCTGGAACGCAAGGTCCTGGAAGCCAAGCGCGGTTACGACGGCAGCTGGATCGACGTGGCCTACCAGTACGACAAGCGCGACCGGGTGATCGGCGAGACCGCGCCCCATTACCGCGGCCACACCCGGCACTGGACCACCACCGAATACGACGCCCACGACCGCGTTGTGCGCACAGAATCGCCGACCAACGACAGCAGCAGTGGCGGCTTGGTCACCGAATTCACCTACGACGGCCTGATCACCCGCCAGACCGACCCGTACGGCAAGGTCAGCGAAAAGCACGAAAACGCCGCCGGGCGGATCGTGCAAGTCGTGGACGCCGCCGACAACACCACCGACTACGAATACGACCCCTACGGCAACAAGACCCGGGTCACCGACGCCGCCGGCAACGTCACCACGCTGACCTACGACACGCTGGGCCGCAAGATCGCCATGGACGACCCCGACATGGGGCAATGGAGCTACGACTACGACGTCCTCGGCAACCTGATCTCGCAGACCGACGCCAAGAACCAGACGGTGACCTTTGCCTACGACAAGCTGGGCCGCAAGACCCAGCGCACCGAGCCCGAAGGGGTGACCACCTGGAGCTACGACAGCGACTGGATCGGCAAGCTCGACCAGGCGGCCGGTCCCGGCAACTACCAGCGCGACCACCTCTACGACAACCTGGGCCGGCCCACCGACACCACCACCGTCATCGACGGCCACAGCTACACCGTCTCGCGGACCTATGACAGCGAAAGCCGGCTCGCGACCCTGACCTATCCCAGCGGCTTCGCCATCCGCCACCACTACACTGCCAGCGGCTACCTCGACGAAATCGTTGACGACGACACCGACCAGGCCTACTGGCAGCTCGACCACCGCGATGCCTTCGGCAACATCGAGCAAGAGACCTTGGGCAACGGCCACAGCACCGCGCGCAACTACGACAACGCCCGGGGCTATGTCGACGCCATCATGACCGGCGACGTCATGGGCACCGAAGTCCAGTCCCTGAACTTCGCCTGGGACGAGGTCGGCAACCTCACCGAGCGGGTCGATCAGAACCAGGGCGGACTCACCGAGGCCTTCGCCTACGATGACCTCTACCGGCTGACCGGGTCCACGCTCAACGGCAACACCAACCTGAGCGTGAGCTACGACGCCATCGGCAACATCACCAGCAAATCCGGTGTCGGCAGCTACACCTATGGCCAGAACAACGCCGGGCCGCACGCGGTCACCGAGATCACCGGCAACCGCGGCGCCACCTACAGCTACGACGCCAACGGCAACATGACCCAGGGCAACAGCCGCAGCCTGACCTGGACCTCCTTCAACAAGCCGGCCACCATCACCAAGGGTCAGGCCTACTCCGAATTCCACTACGGCCCCGATCGGTCGCGTTACCTGCACATCCGCGACCGGGAAGAAGACGGCCAGCTCGAGACCACCACCATCCACTACGTGGGCAGCCTCTACGAACGCCACCAACAAGGCACGGGCTTCACGGACAAGCACTACATCCGGGTGGACGGCCAGGCCGTGGCCACCAAGGTCTACCGCAGCAACGCCACCAACGACACCCACTACCTGCACCGGGACCACCTGGGCTCGATCGTGGCCATGACCGACGACGCCGGCAACGTCGTCGAGC
Organism: Salinisphaera sp. PC39; assembly: GCF_040361335.1. NCBI lineage: Bacteria > Pseudomonadati > Pseudomonadota > Gammaproteobacteria > Salinisphaerales > Salinisphaeraceae > Salinisphaera > Salinisphaera sp. PC39. The sequence goes on from NZ_APNM01000022.1 coordinate 4,615, forward strand.
GCTATGCCTATGACGCCTTCGGCAAGCGCCGGGGCCTGGCCTGGGATCCGGACAGCAGCGATAGCCTGCTGTTCGCGACCATCCAGATCACCGACCGGGGCTTCACCGACCACGAGCACCTGGACCACGTGGGCCTGATCCACATGAACGGGCGGGTCTATGATCCGATTCTGGGGCGGTTCACGTCGGCCGATCCGGTGGTGCAGTTTCCCGAGAGTACCCAGGGACTCAATCGCTATACCTACGTCAACAACAATCCGTTGTCCTATGTGGACCCCAGTGGGCATTTTTTTAGTGTCATAGGCAGCGCTATCGTAGCAGCGGTAAGTGCCGCAGCCACCGCCATTGCATCTGCTGCGACATATATAGCCGGCTTAATCGCATCACATACGCTTGCCGTTAGTGCTATCGGCCTAGGCGTGATCACCGATAATCCGACCCTTACCAGCATCGGATTTGCCCTGATACCCGGTGGCAATTTCATGCAATCTGCAATGCTGGGGTTCGGTGCCGGATATGCAGCCACGGGCGATTTCGAGGCTGCCGCAATCTCAGGCCTAACAGCCGGCGTACTCAGTCAAATCGGAACTGCTGAGGCTTTCTTCTCTAAGGATACCCTAGGCAAAGCCTTCAAACGAGGCATGGTCGGCGGTACATCGGCTGAAGTTCAAGGCGGAGATTTCACAGACGGCTTTCTATCGACTGGCACGACGACCTTTCTAGGACCTGGGATTGAACAAGCGGATTCGCCAGCAACGAGAATAGCGGCTGCGACTGTGATAGGAGGAACTGCCTCTGAACTTGGCGGCGGTAAATTTTCAAATGGAGCTGCAACAGCAGGTTTTCTGCAATCATCGGTGGAAGCCTCTAAGTACTATGAGAAAAAGGTGGGATGGGAGGCAGACCCCTCTCCAGCAGAACGTTTGCACAAAGAGAACGGCAAATGCTGCGACTATAGGCCAGGAGAACAGGGAAGGACACCAGGGCCTCAGTATAATGTGTTTGGCAAGAACGAGCCTTTAGAAAAAAACTTCTGGGCCGATTTTGACAAGCAAGGTGGATTTTTAAGCGTATCAGCAAATAGAGTTTTGCCTTTAGCATCTCCGACAGCTCACCTGCATGATACTTGGTTAAATAATATGAGGGTAAACGGAGCAGAAATAGGCCCGCTACGCAACTACGGCTCAATGGTTCCAGCTTATTCTGTAAGTGTAGGCGCTGTTGTTGGCAACTCTGCTCGTGGCTGGAGTAAAAACCCTTCGTCCATATACATGGCAACGAAGCATTATGATGACTGACAAAGTCACCCTTTTCGTGACGATTTTTATTTTACTCGCGCCTTGCATGAGCTGTTCGCTCAGCATGAAGGATATGAGAATTCGCTTTCAGGAGGCATACATAGATGCCGCGAAAGGACGACATTTAAATGATTTAAAAAAAGACGAATTCAGCGTTATCGGAAACCGAAAGGTAACTCGCATAGAGCGCCTGAATAACGGCAATGAACTTCATATCTATGAAGGCTTTTGGCTTCAATATGACATCGAGCGCGAACCCTGCGATGTTTTTTTTGAGGTGGACCCAATAACTAACAGGGTGGTCGAGGCCGATTCTGAAGGAGAAGGATGTTATATGCCTTATTAAAAAATAGCTTGCGGACTATTCATTAACTTGGCAGACCTTGATTCTGCATTAGATTACCCGCTGCTATTATCAGTAGCAGCAAAGATGAAAAGGAAAGTTGGTGGAGCAGCCGTATTTCGATGCCGCTAGCGATCTAATGCACCCGAGAATCTGAAAGGGTCAGCCGTCGTCGTAACGGGAATAGGTTCCCCGACCACCGCCCTTGACCGCGTACAGGGCCGTGTCCGCCCGTTCGCGCAGCAGCTCGGCGGTCGCGGCATCGTCCGGGAACACCGCGACACCCACGCTGGCACCGACCGTGACTTCCCCCCGCGGCAAAGTGACCGGCCGCGCCATGGCCGCCACGATACGCTCCGCCAGGGCCACGGCGTCCTCGGCGCCGGTGATGTCGCGCTGCAGGACCGCGAACTCGTCGCCGCCGAGCCGCGCCACCAGATCCTCGCGCCGGGCGAGCCCCAGCAGGCGATCGGCCAGGGTGCGCAGCACGTTGTCGCCGGCGGCGTGGCCGTAGGTGTCGTTGACGGGCTTGAAGCGGTCGAGGTCCACCAGGTGCAGGGCAAAGCAGTGTTCCTCGCTCCGGCAGGCGGCGACTCCCGCGGCAATGCCCTCGTCGAAGGCGTACCGGTTCGCCAGCCCGGTGAGCGGGTCGCTGTAGGCGCGTTCCTTGTCGCGCGCGGCCCGCAGGTAATCGATCAGATGCAGGCGCAGCGATGCGGCGATCTCCAATACGGGGGGTTTCCAGGGCCGTCCCTGGAAACGCACCTTGTCGCGCCAGGCGGCGAACGACTGCCGGGGTGACAGTACCTGCCTCGGCGCGCCGTCCCCATCCCCGCAGTCCTGGTGACCGGCCCAGGCGACCTCCTGCACCACCTCCTCGCGCACGGCGAGCAGGTAGGCGTCCTCGCCCAAATCCAGGCGCAGCGCGGCGGCGGCATGTTTCACCAGCGACTCATGGTGACGCAACTCGGCGGGCACGGTGTCGACATGCGCGTAACCCTCGTCGGCGCGTACCGCGAGCCATCGATCCAGCGCCGCGAGCTCCTCGGGATCCGGCAGGCCGCCGCGGCGGAAGGTGACGCCGTCCACGGTGAACCACAGACCGTCGGCATCCAGCAGGTCGCGCACGCGACCCAATTGTGCCGCCAACGCCCGTGCCGGATCGTCCGCGGACGGATCGAGTGCCTGGTCGATGACGGCCAGCCGTTCGCGCAGCGCCGACAGGCGGGTCTCCGCTTCCAGGTGCAGCAGATTGGACAGGTGCAGCGAGGCCAGCCGCGCCATCTCCTCCAGCGCCAGCCGCTCGTGCGCGTTCAATGCCTTGGGCGCCAGATGATGGCAGGTCACCATGCCCCACAGGGTCCCGTCCACCACCAGCGACAGGCTGAGCGAGCCGCGCACGCCCATGTTGCGCAGGTACTGTACGTGCACCGGGTGCACGGCCCGCAGGATGGAGAAACTCAGGTCCAACGGCGCCTCGTCGCCATCCGCGGCCCGCACGGGCACGTTGGCGGCCTCCGTGTCGGCGATGATCCGCTGCCAGTTGAGGGTGTAGAGCGCGCGTGCGTTGGCGGGGATATCGCCGGCCGGGAACCGCAGGCCGAGGAACCCCTCGACGCCGGAACGGCACCGCTGCTCGATGACCTCGCCGTCCCAGCCGTCCAGGAAGCGGTAGATCATCACCCGATCGTAGCCGGTGGCCCCGGCGACGGTGTCCGCCAGCAGCCGGGCGATGCCGGCCCGGTCCGTGGTCCGGGTCAGTCGCTCGATATAGCGGATGCGGGCCGGCTCGTCCCACCACGAGGGAGGCGCGGACAGTTCGGGCTCGAATTCCAGGAGGTAGTGCGCGTCGCGGCGGTGGCCGACCACAGTCAGCGACCCGCCGTCGTCGCGCGGCAGGTCGCCGATGCGGCAACGGCCGGAGTCTTGCGCCAGCGATGCCAGGAACGGCCAGCGGTCGCCGAATATCTCGGCGGCCGGCGCCGCCAGCAGCGCCTCGGGAGACCGACCGAGAAGGGGCCCGACGTTGGCGGAGCAGGCCGTGACGCGCCCGTCGTCCACGGCAACGGCCACCAGGGCGCCCAAGGGCTGGATCTCTCCGATGAAGTGCAGCGCGTCCTGTGCGCAGTCGCTGAAATCCGGGACGCTCACGGTCGGGCACGCGGCCCGCCCGGAACATTCCGGCGGCGACCGTTTGCGGTCGCCGCCGGCGGGCATGTCATACAAGTGTCATTCACGGTCCCATGTTATCGGCCGGGGGACCCGGCTGATAAGCCCGAGTCTGATCGGAACCGCGACTAGCGCAGCGCGTAGACGTCGTAGTGGACCTCGAAACGCGACAGGTCGGCCTCGCCGACGCTGATGAACTGCAGCCGGTTCACCCACTGGTAGTCCGGATGCGCCGAATACAGGCGCGGCGCCGTGCGCAGGGGGAAGCGCTCCGGGGTCTCGCCCGCCAGGAACTTCTCGTAGCCATCCTCGCCCAGCTCGGCAACGCCGTTGTAGGCAACGTAGATCAGGGCCTCGTCGGGGGTTTCGATGGTGGCGCGCACATCGAGCACGCCGACGCCGTCGCGCCGGATGGTCAACCAATCGCCGCCCACGGGCCGCAGCCTGCCGTTGAGGCGCGGCCCCTCGGCCTTGCCGCCGGTGACGTAGAAATTGACCCGGATACCCTCGGGCAGCGGCCCGATCACCTCGGGCGGACTCTCCAGGGTGGCGCTGTAGCTGGTGACGTGCTCCAGTCGGTAGTCGTGCATGCCATTCTCTCCTAGCGGGATTATCGGCGGGCTATGGGCACCGCCGCCAACGTGTCGCCGGGCGTGACCGATCCGGCATGGGCGAGCCGCTTCTCGTACAGACGGGCGAGGCCCAGCCGGGCGGCGGCGATGTATTCCTCCAGCTCGGCGAGCTGTCGCTCGAGCGCGTCGGCGCTGACGCTGCGCAGCCGCTGCTGTAGTACCGCCGCGGCGGTATCCATGCGCGCCACGAGACCCTCGTCGCGATCGAGGTCGGCTGTGCCGACCGACGCCAGATCCGCCCCCTTGTAGCTGCCGCCGGAGCCGGTGTCGCCGGCGTCCGCGAGCGGCAACCGCCCGCGCATCGCCAGGGCCAGCAGATAGAGGTCGAGGTAGTGGCCGGCCAGCTCGTGGACCGGGGCCGAAACGTAGAATTCCTCCAACCAGCGCGCGTCGTCGAGACCGGGGGTATAGCGCCGCTGCCAGTTGCGCGTCAGGGCAGCCAGGGAGGGTGCCCCGTCGAGCCCGGTCACGACGGCGCCTTCCGCCCGCAACGCCTCGATCCGGGCGCGCAGGCTGTCGTGCATATCCTCCAGGGCGGCGACCTCGCGCCGGTAGCGGGTCATCGCGGAGGCCTCGGCGCCCAGGGTCTCCAGGGTGAACGCGGCGGCGACCCGCGCCTCCTGCACGGCCCGGCTCTCCGGCCGCCGGGCCGCCAGTTCCTCCCAGGCGACCAGGGCGCGCCGGCGCCGGCCTTCCTCGCTGTCCGCCTGGTCGGCCTGTTTGAACGGCACCAGCTCGACCTGGCGGAAAGCGTCCGCGGAGAAGCGCTCGGGCATGTCGCTGCGGTTGAAGCGACCGGAGCGGGTATCCGTTATGCCGTAGGTCCCGGCATCCGGCTCGTCCCCGACCGCGACCCGGCTCTGGCGCTCGCCGTGCGGCGCCAACTCGGCCCAGCCGAGCCCCAAAAGGGCGGTTTCGGCAAACGGGCCGTCGAGCCGGATGCGCTGGAATATCTTCTTGGCGGTGGCCCCCTGGTCGGACGCCAGGAAATGGTAGGCCAGGGTCAGATTGGCCTGGTCGCGCAGCCCCCACTGCGCCGGCGTGAACGGCCGCATGCGGCCGAGCCGGTCGAGCAACGTGCGGCCGCGCACGAGATTCTCACCGCCGGCTTGCAACAACGCCACGGCGTAGTTGTAGCGCATGTAGAGGGTCTGCTTGTCCTCGCTGCCGGGCTCGGTGAGCACCTCGAGCTGGGTGTCGCCCTGCGTCAGGACATCCACCGCCTCGCGATAACGGCCCTTGCCCATCAGCAGCCGGGACATCAGCCCCTGCCAGCGCACGAGCTGGGCGGTGGTGAGCTCCGGCCGGATATCCGACAGGATGGCGGCGGTCTCGTCGACGCGCCCGCGCTCGAAGGCGAGCCCGGCCAGACGCAGGCGGATATCGTTCTCCGCCTCCTTGCCCAGGCCGGCGCGCAGCCCGGTGGCCAGCGCCGACCGCGCCTGCGGCTCCATGTCGAAGTCCAGGTAGGAATGGGCGCGCAGGGCGTGATATTCGGGGGCCAGCCAGGTCGCATCCACGCCGGCGGCGATCTCCAGCAGCTCCAGCAACGCCCGGTAGCTGTCTCCGGTCTGGCGCAGGAAACGGACCATGCCGAAGCGCGGATCCTCCACTTCGCTACGCCATTTCCATTCCGAAGGGCTCAGTCGACGCGTCGGGCGCAACGCCTCCGGCGCCATCGCCAGGATCAAGGCCTTGGGGTTGGCGGACTTCTCGAAGTCCATGTCGATCTCGCCCGTGATCGGGCGGGAATCCGGATCGGGGCCGCGCCCCAGGGCACGTCGCAACCGGCCCGAGAACTGCACCCGCACCTTGTGCGAACCCGGCTCGACGTTGGTGCGCACGATGCGGTGGGCGTCACCCTCGGTCAGGACAGCGGCCTCGTCGCGCCGGTAACGGCGCGTGACCAGTTCGCGCCCGTCGACGTACACCGTCGCTTCCTCCAGCACGAAGCTGGGCACATCCACGCCCACGTAGATCGACAGCCGGGTGCGTGCCGGGTAGCGGCGGGCCATGGCTTCGGCCTGGATGCTGCCGATGCGTTCGATGGCGTCGGCCTTGAGCGACGCGATCTCGCGCCGCTGCTCGTCATCGAGGCCGGCGGCGCCGGCCGCGCCGGCCAGAAAGGTCGACAGCGCGACGAGGGCCGCCGCGCCGCAACGTCGGCTATTGCGCCAGGTAACCGCCATCAACCACCATCTCCGCCCCGGTGACCCGCCGGGATTCTTCGCTCGCCAGATAAAGGACGGCATAGGCCACGTCCTCCGGCTCGCACAGCTCGCCCATGGGATGCTTGGCCAGCACCTCCTCCAGGAAGGCGTCGGGATCATCCAGACTCGCCGCGGCGTTGCGCACCAGGTCCGTCATCACGTAGGTGGGATGCACGGAGTTGACCCGGATGCCGTACCGCTCCTGCGCGCAGTGTAGCGCGGCGGACTTGGTCAGGTTGCGAACGCCGGCCTTGGAAGCGTCGTAGGCGACGGTCATGGGATCGGCGATCATCCCCTTGATCGACGAGATATTCACGATGGAGCCGCCGTGGCCCTTCATCGCCCGTATCGCGGCGCGGATCCCGAGAAATACGCCATCCAGGTTGACCGCCATCGTCTTCCGCCAGTCATCCAGCGACATATCCTCGGCGGATCCGAGGATCGCGATACCGGCATTGTTGACCAGCACGTCCAACCGGCCCATCTCGCCGGTGACTTCGGCGACCGCCTTGTCCCAACCGCGCTCGTCGGTGACGTCCAGGGTCACCGGCATCGCCTCGCCGCCGGCCTCGCGAATCTCGGCGGCGACGGCCTCGGCCGCGGCCGGGTCGATATCGGCGACCGCCACACGCGCGCCTTCGCGCGCGAACAGGCGACACTGGGCCGCGCCCAGACCACCGGCGCCGCCGGTGACCATCGCGACCTTGCCCTGCACTCTGCCCATGTCGGATCTCCTAGTGCGACGGGGCGGCCATTGCCGCCCCGCCGTTGCGGTGACCGTCGTTCAGACGGTCTGCTTTTCCCAGGTCAGGTAGCCCTTCTCGGCGGTCGCGGCCAGCAGCTCGCGATGACCGAAGGCCTTGCAGGGCGACGCGTAGCCGGTGGCCCGCAGCTTGCCGATCAGGATGCGCCGTACCGCCTCCGCGGCCCAGACGCCGGCCTGGATATAGGGGCAGTTGCCGCGCAGGACGACGTTCACGCCCTTGGTCCGGCCGCGACCCATGCAGGACAGCGTCGACCGGTTCAGGTCGGGATCCTCGCGCGGCGGCTCCTCGCTGACCAGGCCCCAGCCCCATTCGTTGAAGACCGGTTCCTGCTCGGCGCGCGGCAGATGACGGTAGTTCTCGTACCAGTCGGTGATGCGCTCCACGACCCAAGCCATGACGTCGCGCCGGCGGAACGCGACCAGCACGCTGCAATTGCGCACGCGGTCGTCGTCCAGGTACCAGGTCGGCTCGCCCGCGCCGCTCCAGGGCAGGGCCTGGTAGGTCGGGTGCTCGCCCGGGACCGAGACGTTATACGACGTGGTGTGCGGCCAGACCTCGAGCTCGTGGTTCTTGAGGTAGTACTGGTCGCGGCAGCACATCCGCAGGAAAGACGCCGTGGACGCCACGCTGGTCGCCGAGTCGGCGATGTACAGGATATCGAGGCTGTCGATGTCCGACTCCTCCAGCGCGACCTCGGCGGCGATCTCGCCGGCGGTCCACATGAAGGCGTTGGCCGGGCAAAGCAGCAGGCCCTTTTCCTGGAACGGCTTGTGATACTTCTCGCGCAGCATCAGCATCCAGTCCTGCTCGCCGGTGGTGTCCAGGTAATGGACGCCGGCGTTCAGGCAGGCGCGCACCACCGGCTCGCTGAGCTGCATGAAGGGACCGACCACGTTGTAGACGATCTTGCGGCCGGAGAACAGCTTGGTCAGCGCCTGCTCCTCCAGATCGACGGCCACGCACTCGTAGTCGTGCCCCTTGAGTTCCGGCACCGAGGCCATCTGCTCCTCCAGGCGCTTCTGGTCGCGTCCGGCGGCGATGAAGGGGATGCCGCGCTCGGCCAGGTGCCAGGCGATCAGCTTGCCGGTGTAACCGCTGGCGCCGAAGATTACGACTTCTGGGGTACTCATGGGTCCTCCTGCTTCTTATGCTCGTTTGCTGGTCCGGCTCTCGTCGGTGAAGACCGAGTCCGGGTCGTTCTTGAGGGCTTCCGCGCAGAAACGCTTCATGGGTTTCTCGGAAGCCGTCTTGGGGATCTCGTCCATCACCTGGATGTAGGAGGGGACGAAATTGCGCTCCAGGCGCTCGTAGCAATGCGCGTACAACGCCTGGGGATCGAAGCGGCCGCGGTCGCGCGGCACCACGGCCGCCACCACGTCGCGCTCGCCGGGCACGCCGGACGCCGCATCCACGCCGTACACGAAGACGTCGTCCACGTCCGGATACTCGGCGACCTCCTTCTCGACGAAGGTCGGGTTCACGAAATCGCCGTTGTGGCGGATCGCGTCGCCGTCCCGGTAGTCGAAGTAGAGCCAGCCGTCCTCGTCCATGTGGCAGATATCGCCGGTACGGAACCAGCCGCCGCGCGTCTTCTTGGCGGACGCTTCCGGCTTCTTGTAATACTGCACCTGCGGACAGCCGCTGCCGTCGGCGTTGCGGAACACCAGCTCGCCCTGGACGCCGGGCGGACACTCGTTATCCTCCTCGTCGAGGATCTTGGCTTCGAGTGCGGCCGGCGGCTTGCCCATGCTGCCGATCGGGCCCTCGCCCGGCGGGTTCATGGAAACGCCGCCCTCGGCGGTGCCGTAGAACTCGAAGATGTCCACGCCGAAACGCTTGCTGAACTTCTCCCAGATCGCCGGCGGCATGCCCGCGGAGAGCACGTAGCGCACCGGATTGTCGGCATCGTCCGGCTTCTCCGGCTCGCTGTAGATCGCCGTGGTCATGCCGCCCAGCAGGTTGAACTGGGTGCAGCCGTAGTGGCGGCAGATGTCCCAAAGGCGCGATTTGGTGAATTTGCGGCTGAAGACCCCGCGCAGGCCCATCATCAGGACGTTGCCCAGCGTGATGAGCTGTGCGTTGGCATGGGTCAGGGACAGTCCGCTGTAGGGCCGGTCGTCCTCCCGCAGCCCGATAGCGCCGTCAAGCGAGGCGATCGCCCCGAAGCGCGCGTAGGGCGCCACGATCGCCTTGGGATCGCCGGTGGTGCCCGATGTGTACAGCATCTGCATCGGGTCCGTTTCGTCCTGTGCCAGGATCGGCAGGTCCGGCACCGGCGCCGCCAGCACCTCGCGCAGGTCGCGCCCGCCCGGCAGGTCCGCGGGCATGGAAAAATCGTCGCTCGTGGGCACGACCCACACCCACTCCAGTTGTTCCAGTTCCGGCAATACCGCCTGGAGCTGGGGCAGGATGTAGTCGGCAACCAGGGCACCGCGGCATTCCGCGAAATCGAGCATGAACTTGAGCTTGCTGCCCTGGGTGCGCGGGTCGATGGGCACGAAATTGGTATTGGCGATGCCGCTGCCGACCATGGCGTCCACGAACTCAGCGTGGTTCTGCATGATGATCGCGAAGCGGTCGCCCTGACCCATGCCGGCCTCCTGCAACGCCTGCGCGACACGCTGGCCGTTGTCCCAGAGTTGCCGGTAGGTACGCGTCACGTCACGGAAGCGCCCCTCCTTGTCGATATCGACGAAGGTCAGCACATCACGGTCCGGGGCCTTCTCGGTCCACTGCGCGATGAGCTGGGGCAGGATCATTGGGTTCCAGTCACTCATGGCGTCTCCGGAATTCAGGTGGTAAGGATGCTGACGACCAGCGCGGCCGCGTCCTTGCCGATGAATCCGCCGCCGTTCTCGGCCAGCGCGACACGGGCGCCTTCCACCTGGCGCTTGCCGGCGACGCCGCGCAACTGCTCGGTCAGCTCCACGATCTGGGCGGTGCCGGTGGCACCGATGGGATGGCCCTTGCGCAGCAGGCCGCCGGAAGTGTTCACCGGCAGGCGGCCGCCGAGCCGGGTATCGCCCGACTCCGCCAGCGGGCCGCCCTCGCCCTTGCCGCACAGGCCGAGATACTCGTAATACAGGATCTCGGACGGGGCCGAGGCGTCGTGCAGCTCCACGCAGTCGAGGTCGTCGGGCCCGAGCCCGGCTTCCTCGTAGGCCTGCTTGGCGATCACCTCGGGGAAGGTCTCGCTATCGGCGTCGGTGTAGTCCCAGCCGCTGCCGAGCACCGAGGAGGCGACCCGGACGCCGCCGTCCGTCAGGCCCAGCTCGCGCGCCTTGCGCTCGCTGACCAGGACCACGGCGGCGGCGCCGTCGCCGATCGGCGAGCACATCGGCAGCGTCAACGGCCAGGCCACCTCGCGGGAAGCGAGCACGTCCTCGACGGTCAGCTCCTCCTGGTACTGGGCCCGGGCGTTGAGGCTGCCGTGATAGGAGTTCTTGGCCGAGACCGCGGCGAACTGCTCGCGGGTGGTGCCGTACTCCTTCATGTGCTTGACCGCCCAGGTGACATAGATGTCCATGAACAGCGAGCGGGTCTTGCCGGCACCTTCCAGGTCCGGCTCCATGCCGGCGGCGCGGATCTCCTCCTCGACGTTGCGGATCACACCGTCCATGTCCTCGACGTCCACCGCGCCGGTGAACACATCGAAAGTGCGCTGCTTGTCCTCGTGGTACAGCTTCTCCATGCCCACGGCGAGGACCACGTCGTAGAGACCCGCGGTGATCATCGTGGCGGCTTGGTTGAAGGCCGTGGAGGCCGTGGCACAGGCGTTCTCGACGTTGATCACCGGGATGTGGCCGATACCGAGCCCGCGCAGGACCACCTGGCCGGGCACGCAGACCTGGCCGGTGATCACGCCGGTGGCGGCACTGCCCATGTAGGCGGCATTGAGGTCCTTGCCCTCCAGGCCGCTGTCCTTGAGCGCCGCCAGGATCGCCTCGCCGGCGAGATCCTTCATGCCGCGGTCCATATGCTTGCCGAAGCGGGTCATACCCACCCCGGCCACGTACGCGTTCTGACGCATAATCGCCTCTGGTTGCCCGCCCGCCTGTGGTGCCGGCGGGCGGCTTTCGGGTTTAGAGCAGGTCTTCGTCCATCAGGTAGTACCCGCCCTTGAGCGCGATCACGTCGTTGGCGCCGTCCTCGATCATGGAGGAGCGGCAATCGCGCATGATCTTCTCGACCGGGTACTCGTGGGTGACGCCGTTGCCGCCGAAGATCTGGATGGCGTCGCTGGCCACGTCGAAGGCCATGTCGGTGGCGGTGACCTTGGCGATCATCGCCGCCTGCAGGGCCGGCAGATCGGCGGCCTGGTTGTAGTGGACCACACGGCGCGTGAGCGCGGCGGACGCCTCGACCTGGCGGAACATGTGGAACAGCTTGTAGGCCACCAACTGGTGCCGGTAGATGGGCACGCCGCCCTGCTTGCGCTCGTGCGCGTAGGCATGGGCCATGTGGTAGGCGGCACGCGCCGCGCCGGTCCAGATCGCGCCCATGAGGGCGTTGGCCTCGGCATGGATGCTGTACACCGCCCGCTGGAAGTCCTCCGGGCCGGCCAGGAGGTAATCCGTGGACACCTCCACGTCGTTGAAGAACAGCTCGCCCTGCGGGTCACCGCGCTGGCCGAGCTTCTCCAGCGGCTTGCCGCGGGAGATGCCCGGCAGATCCAGCGGGATCACCAGCACGCAGCCGTTCGAGTAGTCGGCGCCGTCGCCCATGTCGGCGGCGCAGTAGAGGATGCAGCACTCGGCGATGGTGCCGTTGGACACCCAGGCCGACTTCTGGCCGTTGATCACGATCTTGTCGCCCTGGAACTTGGCGACCGTATTGGGCCGGCCGTACTCGGCGCCGGGGTGCCGGATCATGCCGTTGGGGTCCAGGGTGTCGCTGCCGTGGTCCGGCTCGGTGATCGCCCAGCAGCCGAGCATGTCCTGCGGGAAGCGCTCCATCAGGAACTCGTTGCCGAAGATCATCGACAGGTACTGCGGCAGCATGCCCGCGGCCACCGAGATCGCCATGCCGCCGTCGCCGTAGCCCAGCTCCTCGAACAGGATGCAGAACATCTGCGAGCGCTCTTCCGGTTCCATCTCCGCGAGATCCGAGAGCTGGATGCCCAGATCCAGGTACTTGCGGCGGAACTCCCAGAAGGGCGAATCCTCGGCGATGATCTCCTCGGCCGTCATCCGGTCCAGCTTCTGGCCGATGGGCCGCATGACCTCCACCGCGAACTTGCGCAGGGTCTGCTGGAACTCGCGCTGGATATCGCCCAGCGGCGGCTCGATGCCGAACTCGTCCACCTTCGCCCGCGGATGGGCGGGCCACTTGTAGACCGGGCTGTCGCCCTTGCGCTCGATCCCGGTCATCACCTGCTTCTCACTCGTTGCCATCGTAGGTCCTCCTAGCGCAGCCTCGTTTGCGGCGCGTTGCGGGTATCCGACGGAGACACCGGGGCCGCGCCGGCGCATCCTCCCGCCCGCCGGTCAATCGCCGGCGACGCGTACCACTTGTTTTCCGAAGTTCTCGCCCCGCAGCATCCCGATGAATGCCTGCGGCGCGTTTTCCAGACCGTCCGCCACGTCCTCGCGGTAGCGGATGGCGCCGTCGCGCAGCCAATCGTTCATGGTCGCGACGAACTCGTCATAACGCGGGCCGTAGTGGTCGAAGACCAGGAATCCCTGCATGCGGATCCGCTTGACCACCAGGTTGACCATCAGCCGGGGGCTGCGATCGGGGCCCTCGCCCTCGAACCCGCTGTTGTAGTGGGCGATCAGGCCGCACACGGGCACCCGCGCGCCCACGTTCAGCAGCGGCAGCACCGCTTCGAACACGGCCCCGCCCACGTTCTCGAAATAGATGTCGATGCCGTCCGGGCAGGCCGCGGCCAGGCGCTCGTCGAGATCGCCGCCGCGCCGATCGATGCAGGCGTCGTAGCCCAGCTCGTCCACCGCGTGGCGGCATTTGTCCTCGCCGCCGGCCACGCCCACGACGCGGCAGCCCTGGAGCTTGGCGATCTGACCGACCACCGAGCCCACGGCGCCGGTCGCCGCCGACACCACCACCGTCTCGCCGCGCTCGGGCTCGCCGATGTCGAGCAGGCCGATGTAGGCCGTGAAGCCCGGCATGCCCAGCACGCCCAGGGCGTAGGAGGGCCGCGCCATGTCCGGATCGAGCCGCATCAGCTCGTCCGCGGTCACGACCGGGCGGCTGCGCCAGCCGGTCGGGGCCAGTACCAGATCGCCCTCGCGGTAGTCCGGATGCCCGGACGCCAGGACCCGGGCCACCCCCTGCCCGACCATCGGCTCGCCGACGGCGACGTTCCGGGCATAGGACGGACCCTCGGCCATGCGACCGCGCATGTACGGGTCGAGGGACAGGTACAGGGTCTCGAGCAGGACTTCGCCGTCGCCCGGCGTCCCCGCGGGCGCCTCCTCGAGACGGAAATCCGTCTCGACGGGTGCGCCGGAGGGACGCCGGGCGAGGACGACCCGCCGATCATTGCCGGGGAGCGCGCTCATACGGGCGCGCTCCCGCCGACGGTCCGGCGCACGGCATACCGGACGACGGCGTCATACCCGGGCATGACGGCTGGGGCGTTGACCAACTGTCGACTCCTCATCTTCGCACCTGCGACCGCCGTGGCGGTCGGTTATCGACTGTCACCGCCATTCGCTGGCGATGTTGTTTTTTTGACATTAATGGCGGGCCTGTTCCGCCCGCACTACACAAACGGGTAGTTTTATTTTCTGATCGTTTTTTATTTTTAAATCAGATATTTATAATTTATCGGCGCGACCATGGCGGGGTGGCCGCACCCGGGTGGGAACCGGCCGCCGCGATTGCCACGGCGGCCGGCCTATGGCATCAGCGGCCGGCGGTCGCGCCGCCGTCCACCGCCAGCTCGGCACCGGTCACCCACTTGGCGCCGTCGCTGGCCAGGTAAAGCACCGCGTTGGCGACGTCGACAGGTTCGCCATAGCCCAGCGGTTGCAGCGTCTGAAGCAGGGAATCGGCCTCCTCCTCGCTCTCGGCCAGGCCCAGGCGCGCGAAACCCTTGATCACGTCCTCGCCCATCTGGGTCCGAATCACCGCGGGATGGATCGAATTGACGCGGACGCCGTAGTCGAGATGACCGCACTCGATGGCGGCCGCCTTGGTCAGCAGCCTCACGGCCCCCTTGGAGCTGCAGTAGGCACCCAGGCCCGCGTAGCCGGTCAGCCCGGCCACCGACGACAGGTTGACGATGGAGCCGCCCCGGCCCGCCGCGCCGCCCGGACGCATGGCGCGGATGGCGTGCTTGATGCCGAGAAACACACCGTCGACATTGACCCGGTGGATATTCTGGAATTCCTCCAGACTGCAGTCGGCGAGCAGGGACATGACCTCGATGCCGGCGTTGTTGACCAGGACGTCGAAGCCGCCCAGGTCGCCGATGGCGCGGCCGATGGCAGCCTCCCACTGCGCCTCGTCGGTGACGTCGTGGGCGGCCGCCACGGTGCGTACGCCGGCATCGCGCAGCGCGCCGGCCTGCCGCTCGGCGGCGTCGCCGTCGACATCCGTGACCATCACCGCGGCCCCGGCCGCGCCGAGATGCTCGGCGATAGCGGCGCCCAGTCCCCGTCCGGCGCCGGTGACCAACGCCACCTTGCCGTCCAGCCCGAAAGCCTCATTACTCATGATTTCGATCCTCTCGTTTAGTCAAGCCGGCAGGCGGTAGCGATGCGGATCGCTCAGCGCCCCAGACGCCGCAGGGAATTGCGCGTCAGGTATTGGTCATAGGTCGACGGATCGTTGACCTTGGTGCGATGGCCGCCCGCGATCTCCCGCACCTGCTCCAGGCGCGACATGCGCCCGGTCTGGATGTCGAAGGCGTGGACGTGACCCCAGGACCAGTAGGGATCGTCGCCGTCCATGACCGCCTTGTCGCCGTCCTGGTAGAGGGCGTAGGCCCCGTCGAAGCTGCGATAGACCTGGCCCTTGCGGTCGTACGAGTTCATCGCGATCGGCAGGCCCGTGCGCGCATCGAACCACACACGCTTCTTGCCGACCGGGGCGCGCTCGAAACCGGTGGGCTCGGCATCCACCACGATCGCCTCGGGCACCAGTTCCACCGTGGTATCCCAGAAGGTCTCGCCCTTGGGCCCGCCGTGGGTCCCGTGCTCCCAGTTGGGATCCGAGGAATTCCAGCCGCCGGTGACGCCCGCGAGCATGGGCCCGCGATCGACGATACGGTAGTTCCCCCAGGTATACAGGGGATCGCCGGCCGCCCAGGCATCGGACAGGTAGAGTGTGCCCCCGGGCACCAGCGGCTCGAAGCGCTGGTTGGTCGGATATTCGCGGATGCGCTTGAACTGCGGCAGGTAGCCGACCAGTTCGGGGTATTGGTTCTGGTCGTAGGGCCAGATGTTAAGGAACGAGGTGCCGGAAATATCGTTCGGCGCCACGAAGATCACGCTCTGGAAGCGCAGCTTGTCCTTGTGATCCGGCCAATAGGGCTTGGGCGACATACTCACCCGCGCAACCGGTGCCAGCTCCGCCCAGACCACGTCGTAGCGGTACTGGACATCGCCCTCGACCGAGATGTCGTACTCCTTGATCGCGTAGACCGAGGCGTCGTGCCGGCCCCAGCTCAGGGTAAGCGCGGCGAACAGCTCCAGGCCGTTGCTGGCGTCGGGGAAGGGATTGCCGCCGATCCAGGGTTCGCCGTCGGGCGCCACCACGTTGCCGCGATCGTCGAAACGGGCCTTGCCCTGGTTGCTCAGGGTCGCCTCCAGGTAATCCCGGGGCGAGAGCTTCATGATGTCGGTCGTGGTCGGGGCGAGCTTGAGTTGGCGCCCCATGTCGCGGATCTGCTGATACTTGATGTCGTCCAGCAGGTCCTTCACCAGGTCGACATTGTCGGCCGTGATCGTGTCGCCGGGCGACAGCTTGCCCTTGGTGTACTCTTCGATCGACAGCAGCTCGTCGGGATAGCTGCGAGACACATCGCCCTCCTTGGCGATCGTGGGCCAGAGGGGGGCCAGCACCCCCGTCGCCAGCACGCCCCTGGCGAGCTGGTTCAGGAAGTGCCGCCGGCTATAACCGCGGTCGTAGCGGATCACATGCATCGCATCGACTCCATCGCGAAATTGTCATCATCCAGGATATCGGCCGCCACGCCCGGAAGACCCACCCTTGACTCCCCGAAAAAAGCCCGACGGCCAAGAGGGGTTGGCCGCCGGTAGCGGGGGAGGAGCCTGTTGTACGGGTCAGAACTGATACTCGACCCTCGTGGTGATCTCGTCGGCGAAGTCCACGGTCGACAGCGTGTTGTCGTACTTGCTGCCGTGCACCGTGCCGATCATGTTGGCGAACACCTGGAAGGTCCACTCACTGTTGGGCTTCCACCGCAGCGCCGGCTGGACCAGCAGGCCGCCCTGCACGTCGTACAGCGCCGCGAAGTCGATCCGCCAGATCCGGTTCGGGAACGGCTGCTGGAAGGCGAACGCCACGTAGTTGGCGCTGCTGATGCCGTCCGGCAGGCGATCCTCGGGATCGTCGGCGTTGGGATCGCCGCCGTAGCCCGACAGGTGGCGGTTGAAGATGTCGCTTTCCGAGCGGTGCAGGTACTGCAGCACCGCGAACGCCGCCGGGAAGGTCCGGCTGTAGCGCACGAACTTCTGGAACACCAGACCGATCTCGTACTCGTCCTCCTCGATCACGTTGTCCCGATAGGGATTGAGATCGGTGGGCGTGAACTTGCGGTCCGGCGTGAACTTCGCTTCCAGGCTGGCGTTGATCTGGTCGAACAGGATCGAGTCCGAAGGGCCCTCGATGCGGTAGCTCATGCCCAGCCCGAAGTTGTTCTCGCGCGCGTACTCGCGCTTGATATGACCGCGCAGGCCGCCGGAAAGCTGCAGGAACAGATCCTCCTGGGCTTCCTGCTCGGCCGGCGTCGAGGCCTCCCGCGCGGTCGCGTCCTGGGCGCCCGGGAACTCGCGGATCGCCGTGTTCAGGCCGGTGAAGTGGTTCAGCCGGGCCAGGGCGCCGTAGGTGTAGAACTCCTCGGCCGAGGTCACGCCGGTGGGATCCACCTCGAACACGCTGTCGGCCAGTTCGCCGGCGAAGAAGTCCGAGAATAGAGCGCCGGCATCGCCGACGCCAGCCGGCCCGCCCGGCTGCAGCCCCTGCACCACGTCGGAGTCGGTCCACTGGAAGAAGCCGAAGTGGTTGTAACGGCGGTTGGCCATCAGGGTGAGGTCCACCGGACCCACCGGGCCGCGCAGCCGGATACCGTAGTTGTACTCGTCGTCGTACTGCTTGAACTGGTCATGCACCGTGAACTGCGACGGGATGACGTTGTACGGCGTGTTGGGGTTGGGGTAGATCGTCGGCCGGAACCGTTGCGCATAGCTATCGATCTCCCAGCCGCCCAGGATGTTGAACGGCAGCGAGTTGCGCGGCAGCAGGTAGGAGGCCCGCACGCCCAGCGACGGGATGCGCTTGTCCGAGAACTCCTCGGAAACGAAGTCCAGGAGCTGGTGCCGACGCAAATCCAGGCCGTTGGGCACGTCCATGATCCGGAAGAACAACAGGTCGCCCCAGGCGATCTGCTGGTTGCCGGCCCGGATCAGCAGCGGTCCCTTCTGATAGTCCAAATAGAACTGCGGCAGATCCACCATGTAATCGTCGCCGGCCCACTCCAGCGGGCTGGAACCTTCCTCGCCCTCCAGCTTGGCCACCTGCCTCGCTTCGAAGGCGTCGTTGCCGCGATCCTGGGGCTCGCTGGGGTTGCGGGTGGTCGGCGCCAGGGCCTTGCCGCTGTCGTAGCGGTATTCGTAGAAGTTCGGGTCGTCGTTGTTGAGCGTGCCGACCGCGTCCGCGGTCCGGATATCATCGATGTCGAACTGGTCGTCGTAGATGTCGGGATCGCCGACCGCGCGGACCTTCACGTTCAACCGCAGGTTGCTGAACAGGCTGACGTTGGCGTTGAACTCGCCGCGGATCATTTCCATGTTGAAGGTCGTGTCCGACTTTTCCACCGGGCGCACGACTTCGTCGTTGAACGACAGCAGCGGCACCAGCAGGGACCGGCCGTTACGCTCGACCGTCTTGCCGTTGAAGATATTGCCCCGCTGGTTGTACGGGTTCTCCTTGCCCGTGATCGATACCGCGTTCTCGTTGCGGATGAATCCGCCGTAGCTGAAACTGAAATCCGGCTGACCCAGCACACTCTCCACCAGGTCCGCCTGCGCCGCAGGCAACGCCAGGGCCGCGCTCGCAGCCGCCAGCGTCACCCATAGCCGTTGGGTTCTCGTCTTCATGTGTCTGACCTCCTGTAATTATTGGAATACCGAGGCACTGGTTTTTTTATGCTTCCCCCCAGTTCTCGGTTATCCCCCCGATGGTCGTTTCTCGACCCGTAGCACACGGCCGGTATGACCGGCCACGAACAAACCTTCTCCGGTGGCCGCCGCACCGATGTACCAGTTGCGGTCCACGTCGCCGTCGGTCACCTGCGTCCAGCTCTCGCCGCCGTCGTCGCTGACGATCATCCGGCGCATGCCCGGCACCGTCACCGTGCCGTCACCGTCCGCGTAAACGCCCAGCAGGTTCGCTTCCAGGTCCGTCTCCAGCGACGTCCACGTCGCACCGCCGTCGGTCGTGCGCAGCACCGTGCCGCTCTGACCCACCGCGTAGCCCAGACCGTTGGCGTGCAGATCCAGACCGAACAGCGATACATCGCCGCTGTGCACGCCTTCCCAGTTCGCGCCGCCGTCCGGCGAACGCAGCACCATCCCGAACTCGCCCACGATCGTGACCGTGCCGTCGGCGCTCACGTGTACGTCGTTCAGGTGCGGCTCGTAGTTGTCCTTCACCAGCGTCGCCGGGTTGAAGGCCGACTCACGCCAGCTCGCGCCGCCGTCCTCCGACAGCAGGATCGTGCCGAACGAACCCACCGCCACCGCCAGGCCCGATGCGTTCATCGACACGCCCATCAGGCGCTGGCTGGTGCCGGCGTCCACCGCCGTCCAGCTCGCGCCGCCATCGTCGCTGTAGCGGATCAGGCCCATCTGGCCCACCACCACGCGCTTGTCGCCCGACAGCGCCGCGTCGAACGCCGCCAGCTCCGTGTCCAACTGGCCGCGCTCCCAGCTCGCGCCGCCGTCGGCCGTCACCAGCATCGTCCCGCGGTCGCCCACCGCCAGACCGTGCTCGCCGTCCTGTTCGAAGGCGATGCTGTAAAGCGGACGGTGGGGCGTGCCCGACGTCACCACCTCGACATTGCGGGGCGCGGCGGCGGATGCGGCAACCGCCGCGGTCAGGCATACCAGGGTCAGGCTGCTGGTGATCAGTGATCTCATCGTTTGTCTCCACCCGTCAGGGAGGCATTGGGGATAAAGAAGGGGGCCGGGCGGATCGCGCCCGCCCGGCCCGACCGGCGTTTACGCGCCGAGACGCCGCATCGCGGACGTCGTCAGGTACTTGTTGTAGACATCCTCGCCGTGGGTCTCGTACCTGGCGGGATAGCCGCCCGAGACCTCCTTGGCCTGGATGAACCGGCTCATGCGGTTGGACTGGAAGTCATGACTCATGACGTGCGTCCAGGACCAGACCACATTGCCGTCGGAGGCCTTGTAGGCCGTGTCGCCGTCGACGTACTGCGAGTAGCCCGGCTCGAAGGACTTCCAGATATTGCCCTTGCGGTCATAGGTGACGTAGGCCACGTACATCTGGTTGCGGACGTCGATCCAGACCCGCTTCTTGCCGACCGGCGAACGCGGGTACCCGGTGGGCTCGGCCTCGACCACAGCGGTCTCGGGCACCAGCTCCATCTCGATGTCGAAGAAGGTCTGGTCCTTGGGACCGCCGTGCACCGGCATGTGCCAATTCTCGTGACGCTCGCCGTGCCAGTTGCCGGATACGGCGCCCAGCATGGGCTTGCGCTCGACGATCTTGTAGTTGCCCCAGGTGAGCATGGGATCGCCGGCGGCCCAGGCGTCCGACAGGAACACGGTGATGCCCGGCACCAGCGGCTCGAAGCGCTGGTTGGTCGGGTACTCGCGCACCCGCTTGAAGGCCGGCAGATAGCCGACCAGGTCCGGGAACTGGCGCTGGTCGTAGTACCAGGTGTTCAGGAAGGACGTGCCCGCCTGCTCGTTCGGCGCGGTGAACCACACCGACTGATAGCGGAGCTTGTCTTCCTCGCCGCGCCAGACCGAGCCGTCCACGCGAGCCGTGGTATTGAGCTCGGCCCAGACGAAGTCGTACTGGTACTGCAGGTTGCCGTCGGGACCGATATCCCAGTCGCGCACGGCGTACTGCGAGTAGTTGTGCCGACCCCAGCTCAACGTGAGGTTGGCGAACGCCTCGGCGCCGGTCTGGGCGTCCGGGAAGGGGTTGCCCCCGATCCAGGGACCGCCGTCCGGGCCGCGGACGTTGCCGACGTCGTCGAACTTGGCCTTGTCCTGGTTACGCAGGGTCGCTTCCAGGTAGTCGGCCTGGAACAGCTTGCTGACGTCCTTGGTGGACTCCCTGATTTTGATCCGCCGGCCCATGTTCTTGACCTGCTCCAGGGCGATCGGGTCCAGCAGGTGCTCGACATGCTCGACGTTGTCCGCCGTGATCACGTCGCCCGGCTTGACCTTGCCCTTGGTATGGGCCTCGATCGAAAGCAGATCCTCGGGGTACGCCTTGGTGGCGTCCATGGTCATGGCCTTGCTGAGCATCGGCCAGAGGCCGGTCAGCACACCGGCCGCGGCCCCGCCCTTGAGGGATTTCTCCAACAGGGCGCGCCGGCCATAGTCGAAACCGTATTTCCTGATATGCATCGTCGCTCCTCCTCAGTGCAAAACGCACCAATTCTTGAGTCCGTGTAGCGACCAGACTCTATTTATCTGGCCCCCCAGTCGGTCGCCGCGCTCATTCGCGACGGCCTTACTTTCCCTGTACGTCCGTTTCCCTTGTTCCGTTTCGGGATGTCTCTTTTTAGACCCCGGTCCTATCGTTTCTATCCGCTATTTTTCGTAGGCGCTCAGATCCATGTGTTCGGAGACCAGCAGGTCGTTGC
>NZ_APNM01000023.1:0-26023 GCF_040361335.1 Salinisphaera sp. PC39
GCCGGCTGCCCATTAACGTGAACAATGTGGTGCGTTTACACAGCTAGAGCGCGAGCCCGGCGCGGCGCTGATCGATGTCCGCGAGGAGAGCGAATACGCCGCCGGCCACGTCGCCGGCGCCGAGCACCTCGGCAAGGGCGTGATCGAGCGCGACATCGAGGTCGCGCACCCCGACAAGCGCCAGCCGCTTTATCTCTACTGCGGCGGCGGCTATCGCTCGGCGCTGGCGGCCGACGCGCTGCAAACCATGGGCTACGAGGCGGTCCATTCCGTGGACGGCGGCTGGCGCCGGCTCCAGGACCTGATGCCCACCGAGTGACTCGCGGCCCGCGCCCGGCCGTGGCAGGCTGGGCGCCGTTCCAGCGGAGGATCGACCCCATGCAACGCATCCGTGTGCGCCGCCGCTTCCGCGCGCCGATCGAGGACGTGTTCGCCGTGATCGCGGACCACGAGGGCTATGCCGAGCTGCCCGGCGTGGTGAGCGCCCGGCTGGCACGCGAGGGACATCCGGACCGCAACGGCGAGGGCGCGGTGCGCGAGATCGAGTTGCCGGGCGGCGTGCGCATCGCGGAGGCGATCACCGCGTACCGGCCGCCGCACACCCTGGAATACCGCATCGTGGAGGCGCCGATACCGCTGGACCACAAGGGCGCCCGCGTGAGCCTGACCCCGCTCGGCGACCGCACGGACGTGGTCTGGACCTCGCGCCTGACCTGCCCCGTGCCGCTCGCCGGCGGCGCGCTGGCCTGGGCGGTGCGGGCCCAGCTCACCGTGGGCTTCGCCGCCGCGCTGCGCTTCTGGGATCGGCGGCTGCGCAAGGCCGCCGCCAGCGAGGCGAGGGAGCGCTAGCCCTGCCCGCCGCGCAGTTTTTCGAGCGCCTTGGCATGTTTCAGGCGCGCGTCGCGGCGCAGTGCGGCCTCGTCGTAGCGGCGGCGCTCGATATCCGTCTCCGGCCGCACCGGGCGGACCGTCACCGGCTTGTGGTCGTCGTCCAGGGCCACGAAGGTGGAGTAGGCGGAGACGATGTGACGCTGCTCGCCGCTCATGCTGTCCTCGGCCTTCACCCGACAGCCGATCTCCATGGACGAGCCCCAGGCGCGGTTGCAGGAGGCCGAGAAGATCAGGGTCTCGCCGGTGCGCGCCGGCGCCAGGAAATGGATGTCGTCCACGGACACGGTGACGCACACCCGGCCGCTGTGGCGCTCGGCCACCACCAGCGAGATGCGGTCGATGGTCGCCATCACCATGCCGCCGAAGACGGTGGCGTTGGAGTTCATGTCGTTGGGGAAGACCTTGTAGATGTGCTCGCGTATCGCGGACGCGGCCACCGGCCTGCCTTCGGCTTGATCGGACACCCGCGGTCTCCTGCAGCTACATGAGCCATGCCCGGATTGATGCCGGACTATCCGTTTTGCCTGTCGATCCAATAATCAGGCTTGCGGTGCTGATGGGCGACCGCAATGATCAAGACATGATCCCGCTCGATCGAATAGAGTAATTTGTAAGGGAAACGGTGCAGCAGACACTTCCGCACCTCTCCGCGCTCGATCGACCAGGCTTGGGATATTCCGCGATCCGCCGCGCCGCCTGGCCGACCTCCTGCCTGAACGCCACGCCCAGCCCCGTGAATTCGAGTTCGTAATAGCGGCTCGCGTCACGCAGCTCGCGCTCGGCCAGGCTCGTGAACAGCACGCGCATCATTCATCCTTGAACAAGACCTCCATGGGCACTGTTTCCAACTCGCCCCGCCGGTAGGCCCGAAGGCGTCGCTGCGCCTCCTCGGCCCAGATATCATCCAGTCTCTTGTCGGGTTCGTCGAGGCTCTTTATCAACCCCTCGACAAGCGTGAAACGCTCTTCCGGCTTGAGCTTCAGAGCCTCGTCCAACAATTCTTTGGCACTCATGTCCCAGCCTCCCGTGCACAATGCGACCGAGGCGTACGCCGATACCATACTCGCTTGTGTTTTCAGTGTAGCGCCGGACCCGGGCGACCGCTAACCATCGGTGTATCACGGAGCCGCCGACCGATCCGCCATGAACCAGCCTTACGACATCGTCCACGTGGCCGCCGAGGGCTACCTCGACGACCTCCTGCGCGAGCTCGCCCACCGCGGCGACACCGTGGCCGCCACCCACAGGCGGCTGGTGTTCGCCCGCGGCGGATCCGCCGCCTGGGCGCAGAACGCCTGGCTGGCGCCGCGCGAGCTGCCGGCGTCCTCCATCGGCGAGGGCGCGCGCGGCCTGCGCGATATCCAGCGCAACTGGCACCTGCACTCGGTGGCCCACCATCGGCGGGCGCGCCTGATCGCCGAACGCCTGCCGCCGATACGCTTCAAGCCCCTGGCGTTCCCGGCCGACCCGCCCGCGGCGCCGCTGGGCGCCTGGACCCTGGTCGAGCGCGACCGCCTGGTCGCCTCGCCCCGCTGCAGCAGCCCGTTCCCGGACGGCGGGGTCCGTTTCGTGGAGGACCGCGAGGGTCCGCCCAACCGCGCCTACCTGAAACTCTGGGAAGCCCTGACCCTGGCCCGGACGCGGCCCGGGCCGGGCGAGCGCTGCCTCGACCTGGGCGCGGCGCCGGGCGGTTGGACCTGGGTGCTGGCCGGGCTCGGCGCGGACGTGATCTCCATCGACCGCGCCGAGCTCGATCCGGCGGTGGCCGCCCATCCCCGGATCGCGCACCGTCGCGGCGACGCCTTCGCCCTGCGGCCGGAGGCCGTGGGCACGATGGACTGGGTGGTCTCGGACGTGGTCGCCTATCCCGACCGCGTGCTGGCGCTGGCGCAACACTGGGCCGAGGCTTACCCGGCGGCGAAGCTGGTGTTCACGATCAAGTTCCAGGGCCCGGCCGATCCGGCGATCGCCTACCGCTTCCTGGACATCCCCGGCTCGCGGCTGATGCACCTGCACCACAACAAGCACGAGCTGACCTGGTTCCGGCTGCCCGACGGCGGGCCGCCGGAGGCGATCGGACGGCCGTGAGCGGCGTTCAGCCCAGAACCAGCAGCAGGGGGTGCAGCAGCCCGCAGACCGCGGCGCCGTAGATCAACAGCCGCGAAGGCAGACTCTGGAATTCGTACAGCGGATGATCCGACAGCCGCCAGTGCAGCCCGGCATGGATCACCATGAAACCGTCCAGGATGAGCACGGTGGCGAGCCGCACCGCGGCATCCGGCGACGCCAGAAGCCAGACCAGGCCCGCCACCAGCGGCACGTGTGCCAGGACGAAGACATCGCGGGCCAAAGGCTCGCGCATGCGGCGCAGGACGAACAGCAGCCGCCATTCGCGCTTGTGCACGGCGTCCAGTTCGTGCGCCGTCAGCAGCCCGAACCCCAGGTAGAAGACGAGCTCGGCGAGCATGGCGGGGCCGGTGTCAAGCCGCCACGCGCCGGCCGAACAGGGTGCAGGCGAGGACGACGCCGAGCAGGCCCGCGGCGACCACCGCCATCACCGCGGACATCCAGTACAGGAAGGGGCCGGCGTAGCCGTAGAAGTACCAGTCGCCGATCGCGAAGATGGACAGCAGGATCGCCGGCACCGCGAACGCGATCGCGGCAAGCACGCCGCCGCGGAGGCCGCCGCGCAGGGTCGCCAGGAGGGAGATGATCATGTTCACCAGCAGCGCGGTCACGGCGGTGCTGGTCATGAGCCCGTCGACGCCGGCGAAGACGGCGCCATAGAAGAACACGAAGGCCACCGTGCCCAGCACCACCTGCAGGATTAGCAGTCCGTAACCCACGTCGCGATCTTTCGCCGCCATTGCCGTCTCCCGGCGCGCCGGCCGCGGCCGCGCGCCTGTCCGTGTTGCCTGAGGACCAGGATGCCTCAGCACCCGGCCGCGCGCCACGCCGGCCGCCGTTATTGACGGGGATCAATACGGTCCGGCCGGCCGCGGCGGACAATGCCCATTATCGGCGGCAACCGGCGGAATCGCACCCCATGGGCAAACGCATCCTGATCATCCAGGGCCATCCCGACCCGGCGGGCGGGCATTTCTGCCACGCCGCGGCGGCGGCCTACGCGGACGCGGCCCGCGCCGCCGGCCACCGCGTCGACCTGATCGAGACCGCCGGATTGGACGCGCCCCTGATCCGCAACAAGACGGACTGGGCCGACGAGATACCCCCGCCGGCGATCGCCGATTGCCAGCGCCGGATCGCGGCGGCCGAGCACCTGGTGATCCTGTATCCGCTCTGGCTGGGGACCATGCCGGCCCGGCTCAAGGGCTTCCTGGAACAGGTCCTGCGCCCCGGCTTCGCGATCCGGCCCGAGGGCGACAACGGACGCTGGCGCAAGCTGCTGACCGGCCGCAGCGCCCGCATCGTCGTCACCATGGGCATGCCGGCACCGGTCTACCGCTGGTATTTCCGCGCCCACAGCCTCAAGAGCCTGGAGCGCAACATCCTCGCCTTCGTGGGCATCGCCCCGGTGCGCGAGACGCTGTTCGGACTGGTCGAGCTCAACGCCGGCCGCCGCGAGCGTTTCCTGCGGCGGATGGCGAAGCTGGGGGCACGCGCCCGCTGAGCGGGCGCGCCTGTCAAGGGTTGTCGCGCGGCGCGCCCTCGTCGCACTTCTTGCAGTCGAGCCCGTAACCGAGCATCGACTCGCGCCCGGCCGCCGTCGTCACCCACGGCCGGGAGACCCACGGCGGATCGTGACGCACGTGCTGGTTGTGGCCGCAGGCCAATTCGGCGACCCAGTGGTCCTCGTCGTCGCGATGGTAGCCGGCGATCGGTTGCCTCATGGCCCCACAGCCTAGCCCGGAGCCTCAGTCCGCGAACAGGGGCTCCGCGCGGTCGTCGTAGGCCCAGCCGTTGACCACCCAGTCGTCGCTGGCGCGATAGAAGGTGAAGCGCCAGACCATGAAGTGCCGGCGGTACTTCTGCAGGTAGACATACTGGGCCAGCGAATCACCCACGCGCTCCGCATCCAGGAACTCGTGGCCGGTGGGCTCGCCGTAGCGCTCGCGGATCATCGGCATCTGCGACTCGACCTGGCCGATCTGCGAGTCGAACTCGGCCACCGGCGTGTCGATGTGCGACCGCATCCGGGCCAGGCCCTCCCGGACCTTGCCGGCGTCGATATCGGCCATCACCGCGTCGGTCAGGGCGCGGGCGGCGTCGAGCGAGGGCAGCCCTTCGGCCGCGGCCGGCAGGGACAACAGGAGGGCGAGGAGGAAAACGATCGGGCGCTTCATGGGGTCTCCCGGGCGGACAACGGACGAGTGCCGGTTATCGGCCGGCCCGGCGAATCCCTCAATAGATGTCCAGCGTCGCCAGTGCGGCCCGGCCCAGGGAGACGCGACGGTCGGCGTCGGCGGGCGTCGCCATGTCGATGTTGAGCGCGAACGCGTACACGTCGGCGCCGTCGCGAACCCAGCCCACCCACCAACCGACGCCCGGGCCGGGCGCGTTCTCCCAGCCGGTCTTGCCGTAGAGTTCGCGGCCGTCCTCACGGCGCTCCAGCAGGACGATATCCCGGGTCGCCGCCTGCAACGCCGGCGGGAACGGCAGCGCGTCCCGCGCCAGGTCCGCCAGGAACCGGGTCTGTTCGACCGCGCTGATCCGCAAGGGCCCGTCCAGCCAAAAGCGGTCCACGACCGTGCCGATCTCGCCGTTGCCGAAGCCCAGGCGCGACACGCCGTCGCGCATCCGCGCCAAACCGATGCGGCGCGCCAGCGTCCGGTAGACGGCGAGATTGGAGACCGCGATGGCCTCGCGCAGGCTCATATCCCGTTCCCAGGCCGCGAAGGGCTGGGGCTCGCCACCATAGGGCACGACCTCATCGACATCCGCGACCGCCGCCACGGACAGACCGATCAGGGTGTGCGGCACCTTGAACGTGGAGGCCGGCACATAGCGGTTGTTGGCGCGCGAACGGTCGTGGCCGGTCAAGCGGTCGCGGCCGGCGTCATAGACCACGAACGTGCCGCGCAGCCCGGCCTTGCGGAAGAGCTGGCCGATCTCCGCGTCCTCCCGCCACTCCTGGGCCTGGACCGCGCCGGTCGCGAGCACGCATGCGGCGAGCAGCCAGCGCAGTCCGGCGGTCACTCGCCGATATCCTCGTTCCACAGCGCCGGCCGGCGCTCGATGAAATCCGCCATCAGCCGGCGGCAGGCGGGATCGTCCACCACCGTCACCTCGACGCCGCGCGAACGCACGTAATCCTCCGGTCCGCGGAAGGTGCGGTTCTCGCCCACCACCACCCGCGGGATGCCGTACAGCAACACCGCGCCGCTGCACATATCGCAGGGCGACAGGGTCGAATACAACGTCGCCCGCCGGTAGTCGGCCGCCTTCAGACGTCCGGCATTCTCCAGGCAGTCCATTTCCGCGTGCAACACCGCGCTGCCCCGCTGCACCCGGCGATTGTGGCCGCGCCCGACGATGCGATCATCGACGACCAGCACCGAGCCGATGGGAATCCCGCCCTCGGCTGCCCCGGCCTCGGCCTCCTCGATCGCGGCTTGCAGGAAACGGTCCATGATCGTTCCGACTATGCCACAAGCAGTGCATCCGGGCCGTCGGCACGCGGCTACCATGAATAAGACTTAATCGCATTTACAAATCCCGACCGGGACGCTAAGCTCCCCGACCGACACGCGCCGTGTCCCGGCCAAGGGCCGCGCGACACGGTATTTCCGCAAACCGGGAGCCAGCCGCCGGCATCCGTCCGGCACGCCAGCCACCGCTCATCCAGGCGCGACACCGCGCCAAGGGGGACGATGCATGGACTGGCGACTGAAGACTCTCGGCCCGGCGGTTTTACTGCTCGGCTCGATCGGCGCCGCCGGCGCGCAGGAGACGCCGCGGGACGGCGACACGGCGACCGCCACCACGCCGCTGGACGCGGTGACGATCACGGCGACCCGCAACCCCATCGAGGCCTTCGTGTATCCGGGCATGGTCACCGTGATCGGCCCGGAGGACATCGCGACGGAACAGGGGTCCACCCCGGACGACCTGCTGCGCTCGGTGCCCAACGTGGAGTTCACCGGCGGCCCGCGGCGCACCGGCGAGGTGCCCAGCATCCGCGGCTTCACGGGCCCGGACGTGGTGGTGACGCTCGACGGCGCCCGCCAGAACTTCCAGTCCGGCCACGACGGCCGCTTCTTCGTCGATCCCAGCCTGCTGCGCGAAGTCGAGGTGCTGCGCGGCCCGGCCTCGGCCCTGTACGGCAGCGGCGGCACCGGCGGCGTGATCGCGCTGCGCACCGTGCGCGCCGCCGACTTCCTGGCCCCGGACGAGACCCTGGGCGGCCATCTCGCCGCCGGTTTCCATAGCGGCAACGACGAATCCGTGGGCATCGCCACGGTCTACGGCCGGCCGGCGGCGGGCCTGGACCTGCTCGGCAGCATCACCCGGCGCGAGTCCGACGAGATCGAGCTGGGCGACGGCAGCAAGCTGGACCGCAACGACGAAGACCTGCTCTCGGGCCTGTTCAAGGCCGGCTGGGCCCCGGCCGAGGGCCACCGTCTGGAAGCCTCGTTCCAGCGTTTCGACAACGAGACCACCGAACCCAACAACGGCCAGGGCGCGGGCGACGACAACCTGGTGGACAAGCAGGTCACCGCGGACAACTGGCGCCTGGCCCATGACTACGCCGGCCCCGGCAATCCCTGGATCGACCTGAGCACCACGCTCTACCGCACGGTGACCGAGGTCGACGAGCGGCGCCTGGACGGCAACGGCAACGGCCCCGCCGGCGAGCGCCTGCGGCGCGAGATCGAGACCACCGGCCTGCGCCTGGAGAACCGTTCCGCGCTGGCCGGCGGCGATCTCCTGCTGACCTACGGTGTCGAAGCCTACCGCGACGAGCAGGACGGCGAGGACGCCTCCGGCACCCGCGAGAGCGTGCCGGATGCCGAGACCGACTTCGGCGCCGTGTTCGCCCAGGCGGAATGGCGCGTCGCGCGGCCCTTCGGCGCCCCGGGCGAACTGCTGGTGGTGCCCGGCGTGCGTTTCGACCGTTACGAATCCTCCAGCGCGATCGCCGACGACAACGACGACGAGGAGGTCTCGCCGCGGCTGGGCCTGAGCTACCTGCCCACCGGCTGGTCGATGCTGTTCGTGAACGTGGCCGACGCCTTCCGCGCGCCCACCGTCAACGAGCTCTACACCAGCGGCGTGCACTTCGAGATTCAGACGCCCGTCGGCACCAGCGTCAATCGCTTCGTCCCGAACCCGGATCTGGACCCGCAGCGCACCTCGACGGTGGAGTTCGGCGCCGGCCTGGACTTCCGCGACGTGTTCGCCCGCGCCGACCGCCTGCGGCTGAAGGCCTCCCGCTTCAAGATCGACGGCGACGACTTCATCGACCTGGATGTGGACCAACCACCGCCACCCGCCGACGGCACCACCCGCTCCTACAACGTGCCCGAGGCCGAACTCAGCGGCTACGAGGCCGAGGCCGCCTACGCCGCCGGCCGCCTGCGGCTGGTGCTGGGTGCCTCGACCCTGGACGGCAACGACAAGCGCACCGGCGAACCGCTGGGCATCCTCACGCCGCCGCAGTTCACGCTGGACGCCGCCTGGCGCCTGCCCGCGCTCGACGCCCTGGTGGGCTGGCGCATGCTGGCCGCCGACGACTTCGACAACACCGACGAAGAGGCCGAGGAACGCCCGGGTTACGCCGTCCACGACCTGTACGCCGCCTGGACGCCGGACAGCGAACGGCTGGCCGGGCTGCGCATCGACGTGGGCGTGAACAACGTCTTCGACAAGGCCTATTCGCGGGTCTACACGGACGCCCTGGAAATGGGGCGCGACCTCCGCACCCGCGTGAGCTACCGGTTCGACTGATGGCCCACCGTCCCATGCGATATCCGAACCGACGCAACCGCACCCGTTGGATAACCTCCGCCTGGCTGCTGCTGGCCGCGTTCCTGGCGGGGCCGGCGGCCGCCGAAACGCCGGCACGCATCGTGTCCGTGGGCGGCGCGGTGACCGAAATCCTGTTCGAGCTGGGGCTGGGCGACCGGCTGGTGGCGGTGGACAGTACCAGCCAGCATCCCCCGGCCGCCCGCGAGCTGCCGGACGTGGGCTACATGCGCCGGCTCGCGGCCGAGCCGATCGTGGCCCTGGACCCCGACCTGGTGCTGGCGATCGAGGACAGCGGGCCGCCCGCCGTGCTGCGCCAGATCCGCGAGGCGGGCGTGCGGATCGTGACGGTCGCCGACGACCCCTCGCCAGCGGGTGTGCTCGCCAAGGTCCGCGCCGTGGCCGGGGCCGTGGACCGGCCCGGGGCCGGCCAGCGGCTGGCCGAACGGATCGCGGCGGACTTCGCGGCGGCGAGCGAGCGGGTGGCCGCCTACGAGGACCGCCCCCGGGTGCTGTTCCTGATGTCGGCCGGCAACGGCCCGCCCCTGGCCGCCGGCCGCGACACCGCCGCCGCCAACATCATAGAACTGGCCGGTGGCCGCAACGCCATGACCGGCTTCGCCGAATACCGGCCGATCACGCCCGAGGCGACGGTGGCGGCCGAACCGGAGGTCGTGCTGGTGGGCGACCGCACGCTGGCCGCGCTGGGCGGCGCGGCGGCGCTGCGCCGACACCCGGCGATCGCGGCCACGCCGGCCGGACAGGCGGGCCGCATCGTCGCCATGGACATGCTGCTCCTGCTGGGCTTCGGGCCGCGTACCCCGCAGGCCGTGCGCGAACTGGCCGCCGCACTGCACCCGGACACCGCGCCGGCGGACGCGCCTTGAGCGTGGCCGCGGCCGACCTGTTCGCCCTGGAGCGGCGCCGGGTACGGCGCGGCGCCGCGGCGCTCGCCGGACTCGGGCTGGCCCTGACCGCGCTGCTGCTGGCCGGGCTCGGCCACGGCGCGGTCGCGATCGCGCCGCTGCAGAGCGTCGCCATCCTGGCGGATGCCGTCGGCCTGCCGGCACCGGCCCCGTTCGAGCCGGTGCAGCGCACCGTGCTCCTGTCCATCCGCCTGCCGCGGGTCGTTCTCGGCCTGCTGGCCGGCGCCAGCCTGGCGGTGGCCGGCGCCGCGCTACAGGGGCTGTTCCGCAACCCGCTGGCCGATCCGGGTCTGATCGGGGTCTCCAGCGGCGCGGGCCTGGCGGCGGCCGCGGCCATCGTCTTCGGGGCCCCGGCGGCGGCGCTGCTGCCGGCGGCCCTGGCCGGTTTCTTCCTGCCGCTGGCGGCCTTCGCCGGCGGCCTGGCGGCCACCCTGGTCGTCTACCGCATCGCCACCCGCGACGGCCGCACCCAGGTCGCGACCCTGCTGCTGGCGGGCGTGGCCCTGAACGCGATCGCCAACGCCGGTCTGGGCCTGCTGATCTTCATGAGCGACGAGCAGGAGCTGCGCGACCTCAACTTCTGGCTGCTCGGCAGCCTCGGCGGCAACACTTGGCGCGACCTCTTGCCGGTGGCGCCGTTCGTGATCCTGCCCACCCTGTTGCTGACCCTGCTGGCGCGCCCCCTGAACGCGCTGCTGCTGGGCGAGACCGAGGCCGGGCACCTGGGTTTCGCGGTGGAGCGGCTCAAGCGCGGCATCGTGGTCCTGGTGGCGCTGGCGGTGGGCGCTTCGGTGGCCCTGACCGGGATCATCGGTTTCATCGGCCTGGTGGTGCCGCACCTGGTGCGGCTGGCCCTGGGGCCCGATCATCGGCTGCTGCTGCCGGCCTCGGTGCTGCTGGGAGCCGCGCTGATGCTGGGCGCCGACCTGCTGGCGCGCACACTGGTGCTGCCGGCGGAGCTGCCGATCGGCATCCTCACGAGCTGCGTGGGCGGGCCGTTCTTCCTGTGGCTGCTGGTGCGGCGACGCGACGGGGGCCTGTGGTGACCCTGGCGGCCGACATGGTCCACGCCGCGCGCGGCGGCCGGCCGGTGCTGCGCGCCGCGTCGCTGGCGGTGGCGCCCGGCGAACTGGTGGCGGTGATCGGCCCCAACGGCGCCGGCAAGTCGACACTGCTGGACATCCTCACCGGCAGCCGGCGGCCCGATCGCGGCACCGTCACCCTGGACGGCCGCCCCCTGGCGGACTGGCCACGCCCGGCGCTGGCCCGACGACGCGCCGTGCTGCCGCAGGCCTCGACCCTGGATTTCCCGTTCCCGGTGCTCGACGTGGTCCTGCTCGGCCGCAGCCCGCACGCGGGCGGCGGCGACCGGGCGCGCGACCTGCGGGTCGCCGCCGCGGCCCTGCGCGCCACCGGCCTGCAAGGCCTCGCCCATCGGCGCTACACGACGCTGTCCGGCGGCGAGCGCCAGCGCGCGCAGCTCGCCCGCGCCCTGGCCCAGATCTGGCCGGCGGACGACGACCCGTCCCCGGCCTACCTGTTGCTGGACGAGCCCACCAACAACCTCGACCTGGCCCACCAGCACGAACTGCTGGCCGCCGCCCGCGAGCTGACCGGACGCGGGGTGGGCGTGCTGGCGATCCTGCACGATCCCAATCTGGCGGCCCAGTATGCCGACCGCCTGGCGATCCTGGCCGGTGGCACCGTGGCCGCGAGCGGGCCGCCCGCCGCGATCCTCGACGCCGGCACCCTGGCCGAGACCTTCGGCGTCGAGGCTGAGATACTGACGCACCCGCGCACCGGCCGGCCGGTGGTCCTGTCCACCGGCCGCGCGACGGCCGGCACCGACCGACAACACCCGACGATGGAGACCCCCCGATGAGCCAGTTCATCGCCATGAACCGTTTCCGCATCCGCCACGGCTGCGAGGCGGAATTCGAACGCGTCTGGAAGGAACGCGACGTCCGCCTGCGGGAATCGCCGGGCTTCGTGGAATTCCACCTGCTGCGAGGCCCCGAGCACGAGGACCACACGCTCTACATCTCGCACACCATCTGGGCCAGCCGCGAGGACTTCGAGGCCTGGACCAAATCGGAGGCCTTCAAGGCCGCGCACCGCGGCGCCGGCGAGCGCAAGCATCTGTATCTGGGCGGCCCGCAGTTCGAGGGGTGCGAGGTGGTCCAAGAGGTAAAATAAGCCCGGATCACGCGCGATCCGCCCGACACACGCACTTCTTGCTAATCTTGTCGAGAGACAACACATCGTCGGGCGCGACGGATCATGGCGCAGGACAGCCCTCTGCCCGGGCTAGTGGAGGCGGGCGGCATCGACATCTGGATGTTGTGGCTCAAGGTCATGGCTACCGGCGCCTCCACGTCCCTACTGATCCTGCTCGCGGTCTTCGCCGCCTCGCTCTACCGCCACCGGGACGAGGCGGCGCCGGTGGCCCTGCATTTCATGCTGGTCAATCTGTTCGCCACCCTCTACGTCGCGGCGGACACGCTGGTACGCGTGAATGTCGTGCTCGACCGTGCCGACACCGCCGTGCTGCCCTATCGCCTGTCCCTGGCCGCCGTGGCACTGGCGGTGGGCGCCTACGTGAACCTGTACCGGGCCCTGGCGCGGCGGCGCGCCGGCCGGCTGCCGCGCCTGCTGATCACCTATCTCGTCGCCACCCTGCTGGCCGCGTCGATATGGATCGACCATCCCGGCCTGATCCTCGCCAGCGACCGCATGATCGCGGCCGGCGGCACCGTATTCGCCGACTACGGCGCCGCCGCGCCGTTTTTCTTCGGTCTGTGCCTCGCGACGTTCGCCGTCATCTCGTACCGCATCCTGCGTCTGGCCGCCCGCATCGAGAACGGCCCCGCCTGGGGCCTGACAGTATTCGGATTCGCGGTGTTCTTCCTGGCCGGTCTACACGATGCGCTGCGCGAACTGGGGTTCGGGATGCTGCCGCTGGACACCCTGACCCTGGGCTGCACCGGCTTCCAGATCGGCGCCTTCGCCGTGATGGCGATGCATTATTCGCGCACCCTCGGCGAACGCGCCCGACAGGGCGTACAACTGCGGCGGCTCACCGACGAGGTCACGCGCGACCCCCTATCCGGCCTGTTCAACCGCGCCTACCTGGAGACCCGACTGGACCGGCAGGGCGACGACGCGCGCGGCGGCCTGCTGTTCATCGACCTGGATCATTTCAAGGGCATCAACGACCGCCACGGTCACTGGTACGGCGACCGTCTGATCCAGGTCGCCGCCGAACGGATCCGCGCCAACATCCGGGAAGCCGACATCGCCTGTCGCTGGGGCGGCGACGAGTTCGTGGTCTACCTCGCCGACGTGGATACGGAGACGGCACACCCGCTGGTCAACCGCCTCGCCTCCGCCCTGAGCGGCATGGGCATCGACGACCTGCCGGACATCGAGCTACGCGCGAGCATGGGCTTCGCCGAACTCGCCGACGACGACTGGCGCACCACCCTGGATCGGGCCGACCAGGCGCTCTACGAGGCCAAGCGGGCGGGGCGGAACCGGTTGTGGATCGCTTAGAAAGCACCGCCACACGCAGGTCCATAGACATGGACCGCAAGCGACGCCTCTCCCCAAAAGGCAGGAGCGCCTATCTATCCACGACTTCGCCCCGCAGGCCGCTCGCATAGATGCGGCGGCTGGTGCCGTTGTGCTGCTGCCAGCCGACACCGGCGTAGCCCTCGTCGTTGACGAAGACCATGACGTCATCCACGCGACCGTAGGCCGGGTCCAGGTCATCCCGGAAATCGGTGCTCAGCAACTCGGGCGCGCGCCAGGTATCCGTGGCCTGTTCGTACCGGCTGGCACTGATCTCGTAGCCTTCCGCGCCCTCCCAGGCGACCAGCGCGTTGCCCCACATGTCCACGTCCACGGACACCGCCAGCGCCTCCACGGAATCGGCGTGGATGCCGGCGGGCGCGCTCCAGCTCCCGGTCTCGCTGTCGTAACGGCTGTACTGCAGGCGGCTCGTGTAACCCTCGGGGTCGGCCACCTGCGCCGACGGCACGGGATCCTCGATGAACTGGCGCCAGGCCACCATGACATCGCCGTTGCCATCGATGGCCGCGTCCATTTCAATCACGCGGGCGACGCCGCTTTCCAACAGGGTCGGCTCGGCATCCCAACCGTCGACCGCGTCGTAGCGCCGGCCATAGAGGTTCTCGACGGTGCCGTCGTTCTGCAGCCAGAGCACAATGGCGTTGCCGTCACCGTCGATAACGGCGCGCAGGTTGAACGGCCGGTTCGTGCCTTCGCTCAGACGCATCGGCGAAGTCCACTGGTCGCCGGCGGCATCCGGCGTGTAGATCACGGCACGCACCTGGTCGTCGATGTCGTACTGATCGCCACCGACATAGCCCTGCTGCACCGTGTACGCCAGCACCATTTGACCGTTCTGGTTGCCGGCCAGCACCGGATTGAGGTGTCGATGATAGTAGTCGCCCAGCGGACCCGAGCCGGAACCGCTGCCGTTCAGGCCCGTGGGCACGGACCAAGTGTTGGCCTCGGTATCGAAGACACTCAGATACAGGTTGTCGAAGGAGCCATACGAACTGGTCGTGCGCTGCTGCCACACCATGTAGGCATCACCGGTCTGCGGCACGAACAGCGACGGATGGTTCGACTCGAAACCGCTGCCGCCGCTGACGCTGACATCCCCGGCGGCGCTCCAGTCGCCGTCGGCGGGCCGGTACGCCGAGCGCACGGCGGCATCCGACCCGACCTGGTCGTTCACCCAGGCCACGATCGCCTTGCCGTCGCTATCCATGCCCACCTGAGGCAACTCGCCCGGATCGGAATCGCCGCATTCCACCAGATCGGCCGCCCAGCCTTCCCAACTGGTCGTGGTGATCTCGAAATAGGTGGTCGCCGCGCAACTCAAGGGCGCGGTGCCCTCGCGGCGCCAGATCAGGGTGGCGTCGCCGGTGGCGGCGATCACGCCGTTCACGCGCCCGGCATCGCTCTCGTCGGTATCGATCACGCGCGCGTCGGAGAACCAGTCCCAATCCAGTAGCGGAATCGCCTCGGGACCGGGTGGCTCGGTCGGCTGATCCGGATCGGAATCCAACCCGTCGAACAGGTCGTTGGAATTGTTGCAGCCGGCGACCAGCAGCGAGGCGAGAAAGGCCATGGATAGAAACGAGCGCGAGGTCCTGGGCACGGTTTGACTCCTTGTATCGATACGCCCGCATCGTCGCGACAATGCGGAACAACGGACTGGCTCAAAGCCTAGATGAATCCGCCGCCTGCGAATTGACATGGATCAAAGGCGGGCGAGAAAGCCGGCCGGAGGGCGCTCGGACACCAAAACGGATCGGCCGGAATCGATGCCGCCGGCGTTGACGAAGCATCGCCGCGGCGCCGAGGACGCTCGTCTAGGTGCCGACCGGACCGGTTGCCTGGAACGCTTCGTGAAACCCGACCGTGCCCCTCGGCACGGCGCCGCCCAGAGACAGGGCGACAAAGGCGTCCGGCGGCACGCCCTCGTGCACGAACCCCGGCACGGCCTCGAACCCGAATTGACGGTAGTACACCGGGTCCCCGACCAGGCAGCAGCCCCGGGCGCCCATGCCGCAAAGCCGTGACAGGCCCTCGCGGATCAGGGCCTTGCCGATGCCCCGACGCTGATGGCCGGGCAGGACCGAGACGGGTCCCAGCCCGTACCAATCCGGCGTGCCGTCCGAGACAGTCACGGGCGAGAACGCGATGTGCCCGACGACCCGGCCATCGATCTCAGCGACCAGCGACAACGACAGGGCGCCGGCGGCACGCAATGCCCGGACAATGAACTGCTCGGTGTGGCTGCTGATAGCCAGGGTCTCGAAGGCCGCGGCCGTCACCTCGTCGATGGCATCGATGTCGGCATCGGTCTCGGGACGGATCCCGACGGTGAGGCGCTTGCGCATGAACGCGGCCGAGGCGGGACACAAGTCGGAGAACTGCCGGGTCGCCGCGATGGCGGCCGGCGCCCCGGAGCGCGGGACGGCTTCGTAGTCCAGCCCGGCGAAATACTCGGCCGCCGTCTCGGTGAGCAGATACAGCGTCTCGACACCATGTGTCACGGCCCAGGTCTCGGCCCCGGACACCAGCTCCCGGCCCAGCCCGGCACCGCGACGCCCCGGCGCCACCGCCAAGGACCGAAGCAGACCGGCCTCGCCGTGAACCTCGATACCGACGGCCCCCACGAGTTGGCCGGCATCCCGGACCCCCAGCAGGGTCAGGGCCCGGTTATCGCGCAGATCGGCCACCGGCAGTCCCGCCTCGGCGAGAAGCGATTCGACTTGCGGGCCGGGGCTTATGCTCGCGATATCCATTGATATCCGGCACGGCATGTCAGCCCGACTGCCTTGACCCCGCCGGGATAACGCGCCTCCATGCCGACATCAGGACGACGTCTTCTCGAAGGCATCGGTCGGGGTTCCCTGGTGAAAGCGAAGACGCCACGCCCCGGCCTCGTCCCGGACCCATACCGATGTCCTACGAGCATACCGCGACAGGCCGCCGTCATCGTCCACGAATGCCGAACGATAGCCCAAAAGGGCAATACCCTCACCGAGCATCGCCAGCTCGAAATCCTGCGAGAGAATGGACCCGGACTCGTCGGCATCCGGCAGGCGGGCCAGGACCGTCGGTTTGTCGCAACTGTGTCCGGACATTCCCACTTCCCGGAAGGCGTCATGCAGTAACGCGTCGAGGCGCTCGACGCTGCGACGCACGGCCGCCGAGTGCATGGCGGTTTCCAATTGCCGCAAGTGCGCCAACAAATCATCCCGGTCCATATCCATCCGCCTCGAACCGCGGGCCGCGGCACACGCGCGCGACCGCTACGGTACCCGATTCTCCTCCAGGAACGCCGCCACCAGGGCGAGCACGTGATCCCGCCGCTCCCGGTGAGGCACATGGCCGCAGTCATCGAGGATCGCCTCCCTGGCGGGGCCGCTCACCCCTTGCGCGATGCGGCGGGGGAACTCGCCGGACCCGAATTCGTCGGCGTCGCCGTGGATCGCCAGGACCGGGCAACGCACCTTGTCGAGATAGGGATCGAGAGACCAGTCCCGGAACCGCGGGGACAGCCAGACCTCCGTCCAGGCCGTCAACACCCACCGCGCCCGCTCGCCGTGCCATCTCTCCAGCCGGGCGAATCGGGACTCGTCCGCGAAGGCCTTCTTGGCCTCCCGGATGCCGGTCAGCGTCCGCGCCTCCACGAACGCCTGGGCGGCCTCCGTGATGACGGCCACGCAGTCATTGCCGGGAACCGCCGCGGCAACCAGCGCCATGCCGCCGCCGACGCTGTGCCCGAAAAGCACATACTCACCCAGACCGAGCGCATCGGCGAGGGTCGGCACATAGACCCGCGCCTCGTCGTCGATGAAACCGGCCTGCATGGGCACCGCACGGCGGGTCGACCTGCCGAATCCGAGACGGTCGTACGCAATCACGCCGCGGCCCGTTGCGACCGCCAGCGCCTCCGGAAAGTCCCGCCACTGCTCGACGGAACCCAACGAGTCGTGCAGCAGGATGATCGGCGCCCTGTCCTCCTCGTCGAGCCGCCACTGGCGCACGAAGACGTCGCCGCCGGGCACGGCCACGAACCGGTCGCTTGCCTCGACGCTCACCTCGTCCCCCGACAAGACATCACTTCCCTTCCCTTCCCAGCATCCGCGCGCATCCTATCCGGCCTGCCCACCACGCTCCTCGAACACCTCGCGCGCCGCCAGCAGCCCGTTCAGGGCGGCCGGGAAACCCGCATACACCGCCATCTGCATGATCACCTCGATCACTTCCCGCTCGGAGCTACCCGTATTCAGGGCACCGTGGATGTGCACCTTCAATTGCGGGGCGGCGTTGCCCATGGCGGTCAGGGCCGCGACCACCGCGATCTCCCTGGACTTGAGATCCAGGCCGGGCCGGGAATAGATATCCCCGAACGGGAACTCGATCAGGTAGCGCGCGAAATCGGGGGCGATATCCTTGAGGCTCTCGACGACCTTCTCACCCACCTCGCCGTCGATCTCCTTCAGCTTTTCCCAGCCGCGTGCATAGCGGTCGTTTTCCATCGATTCGTTTTCCTTCTGGCAGGGATCGGCCGCGACACCCAGGGACACCGGCCCCGTGCCGGGGGACGGAACGGCGATCGACTCGGCTGGCGACCCCATCGGGATCGTTCGCCCGCTTTGCGTTCAATATACCGCCCCGACGCCTCGCCGGCAGGCGATCGCACGCGACTAATCCGCTGCCTCCGGCGCACTGAACGCCTTGCTGTAGTACCCCGAGGGATCGAAGCAACACACCCGCTTCTTGCCGGAGGCAAGCATGTCACAGGCATCGCCGATTCGCTTCGCGCGCGTCTTCGCCTGCCTGGCCGACGTGATCCAGTGTATCCAGTCGACGCGGGCGAGGGTGGTGGTGCCCTTCCAAGTGGACCGGGCCTCGGGGGCGGCCCGCAGGGCCTCGGCCAGATCGGCGGGGACGTCCGGATCGGGCTCCCGCTCCGCGGCCACGATCTCGAACGTCACGACGTCGCCGTAATCCGCGCCGGCGGCCCGCAACAGCGTCTCGTCGAGTCGCAGCCAGTGACCCTTCCGCCCGTCCGGCTCGAGCAAGGCCCGGAACCCCAGGCCATCGATGGTGGCATCCACGGTAAGGCGGCCCCGCCTGGGCAGCTTCGCGCTCGCTTCGGCGGGCAGGACCACGAAGGCCCAGGGATCGCCGTCGCCCGCCTCGCGGGGGCGACGCAGTCGTGCCTCGAACCGGGACCTCGTCGCTTCTCGTGTCATGTCCTGCTCCGCTACGCGAATGCCCCCGATGCCGGGGCCGGCGATCGGACAGCGCCCGGGCACCTAGGCTCCCGGCGCATGGCAAACCGCTTCGATGTTATGCCCGTCCGGGCCGATAACGAACGCCGCGTAGTAGTTCGCGTGATACTGCGCTCGCGGACCGGGCGCACCATTGTCCCGGCCGCCCGCCTCCAGGGCCGCGCGATGGAAGGCGTCGACCTGCCGGCGACTGTCGGCCGCGAACGCCAGGTGAAGGTGCGCCGGCTTCTCCTCGGTCTGGAACAGACACAACGAAGTCCTGCCGTCGGAGCTGAGCTCGATGCCAAGCTCGCCTTCCCAGACGATCGAGACACCGAGCGGCTCGAGCGCCTTCAGGAAGAAGGCCCGGCTCGCCGCGTAATCGCTGACGCCGAATACGACATGGTCCAGCATGGACTTTTCCAAGACGTGTCACCTCCGTGCGACCCGGCGTTGACGATGAGACGCGTGGCGGCGAGAGACTCAGCCAGAAACAGCGACAGGAACCAGCCATCAAATGTCGATGT
The DNA here is from genome assembly GCF_040361335.1 of Salinisphaera sp. PC39. Classification (NCBI taxonomy): domain Bacteria; kingdom Pseudomonadati; phylum Pseudomonadota; class Gammaproteobacteria; order Salinisphaerales; family Salinisphaeraceae; genus Salinisphaera; species Salinisphaera sp. PC39. The sequence continues at coordinate 19,096 of NZ_APNM01000023.1, forward strand.
CGCCAGGCACGTGCCTTTCATGACAATGTTTGTTTACGCAGAATCTTCGAGCACATGAGTCAAACGATCAATGTTCTGTTCGTTTGCCTCTCCGGCCCGTTGCCTGACGGCCCGCGCCGTTTCCGCGTCCTCGAACACCTGCTCCCAGGTCAATCGAGTGCCTTCATCAACGGGCGTCAGTTCGACGGTAAGCTTGAAGTTCGGCGGGCAATCATGGTGAATGACAATCTTGGCGTCGGGCACGAGCTGCTCGAAGAAGCTCTCGTTGGGATAGCTTGTCCCGTCCGGGCCATGCATCACGAACTTCCAGCGACCGCCCTCCGTGAACTCGAAAATCTCGAACGTACTGGAAAAGCCTTCGGGCCCCCACCACGCCGCCAACAGATCCGCCGACGCAAAGGCGGCATAGATTGCCGCGGGCGAGAACGGCAGGGTTCTCGAAGTGCGCAGCGTTCTATCTTCACTCATAACCGTCGCCCAGAAGTACTTGACCTTGGTGCTAAACGACCGTCCCGATAAGCCGCCCGCGGAGCGGCGTCGGCTTGCACGACTCGCGGAGCCGGACTGTCTGCTCCATGTCGGCACCAACCCCAGGACCGCGGGTCGAACCCGAAAACGCGCAGCTCTTGCTCGCTACCGGTGGGTCGTCGCGGTCCACCGCCTCCCGCTCGCCGTCCGGCACGACCATCGCCGCGCCGGGGAGCGAGATCAGGTACTTGGCCATAATGCCCTTCCCTGGAAATTGCGGATGCCATGAGTGGTCGACGGAGGGAAGGCATTTTCGACATCGCGCCACTCGGCCCAAATACGCTTAACGCTTAGCTTTGCGGCATGCCGGATCGCAGCTTGGGCGCGTCCGACAACAGCAACTGGTTATATGACAGCAGCTCAACCCGGAAGCCCCTCGAACTTTGGCACCTCTCCTAACCTCTCATCCCAAGCACCTTTGCTGGACAAGAAGATATGTGCAGTTGGCAGCATAGTGATTTCAGTGTCCAAACACCCTGCGGGAACGACGAGCAAACCTGCGACCAGAGTACTTGGCAATGCTGAACCACAAAACTTACAAAAGCTTTTGTTGTGACGAGTGCCGGGAAGCGTAAAAGAAGTCACAGCCTCTGAACCCGACTGCCAGACCATTTCAGCTGACTGGGAGAATAGATTGGCCGCATGAGCCGAACCTGTATCTTTTTGGCAATACTGACAATGACACAGGTAAAAGCTGTCAAACTCACCTTTCACCTCAAAGCTCACGATGCCGCACAGACAAGAACCGAAGTAATCAGTCATCAGAACCCCTTCCATGGTCTGTGTGTGAAATACACACGCCATCGATGGTAATGGGCACCAACGGAGCGCAGTTTAATTGGCGTCCCGTTGACCACTTGATTACGTGTTGTCATGGCGGGAGATGACAGGGACAGAATATGAGATAAGAAGCTGAATCCGCGATATGGAATGAAATACTGACACTCGGCCCCATCCGGCGGCGCCCCGTTGGCCGGAGCGTATTTAATGCACTGATTGCGCCGCCCCCGGCATTCGACCGGGCGGAACTGCACACATTAGAACACCCCAGCGCACGAGCACGCCTGAATACCTGCTCCAATCGTATTGATGCCTGGCCAACCCGCTATCAAGGCCCCCCACCGCCACCACCGCTACCCCGCTTTATCCAGCCTTTCAGTCGCGCAACCGCCAGCGAAATGACAACCAGCGGCACAATGACCTGCAACGGATGAAATGCCGCATCCGACATCACTGCAGCAATAGGCACGATTAACAGGAAGAGCCCGGCACCCGCTATCACAACCTGGATGATCACGCGCTCCGAACCGCGAGCCGGCTCGTAAGGAGACCTTGTGGACATAAACGACTACTCAAACCACGGTTGCAGCGAGGCCGGGTTGCGCTTCGTTAAACCCGGCAACCCAAAAGAACCCGTTGTGGGGTGCATTCTCCAATCCGACACTAACGGCACCTTGCGTACATGAAGCAAGGCCTGGGCTCAACCGAAATGTTCGGATGCACGGTATAGCGATCCAGCCTTCCTTCGCGGACGAAACCCGACTTTTCCAATGTTCTCGCCGAAGCCATGTTCTCAAAGTCACAGGAGGCTTGCAGCCGAAACACGCCCGGCAGGGCGAGTGCCAGTTCGGAAAAGGCCATGACCGCTTCGGTCATCAACCCCCGGCCCCACAAATCCCTCGCCAGGACATAGCCGATATCAAGCATGTGCCCCTTAGGCGTTGCATCCAGCATGCCCACGGGACTCGATGCCCGGCCTTGCAGCGTCAGCGCATACGCGAATCGCGAGCCTTCATTCCAATCCGCGACACACCCCTCCAGGAACGTCTCGGTTTCCGACACATTGGTGTGCGGCGCCCATACCATGTATTTCGGCACTTGAGGGTCACTGGTGTACGCATCAAACAACGCCTGGGCATCGGCCACGCAAGGCCGGCGAAATACCAGACGTTCGGATTCAATGCCCTCGGGCAGGCGTAGCTGAATACTCAAGCCACCTGACGCCTAAATCCGGACGACGCCGAACCGCGCCAGTGATTACGCGGTTGGCTCGCGAACGCCACGTTATGCATGACGTCTGACTTCCCCGACTTGCTTCGCGCGCAGCAGCAAATACATGGCAAAACCCACCGCGACCCCCGGAACAATACCAAGCAGCAGACAAACCCAACCATTACGAACCGAGTATTTCTTGGCTTCATAAGCCACCCAGGCCGCAAGAATCGCCCAGCAAAAAAGGACATCCGTGGAATAGCCGCTGGCATATGGGTTCACAAACCCGGCTGCGAACGCCCCCATAAATCAGGATTCTCGATAAGCGGAGGCACGACGACCAAGGCGAAGAAACCCGTGAAGGAAAGAGCGGCAACAACCAATGTTGCCTTGAAGACGGACTCAGACATTTAGCGATTCTCACTGAAGCTAAATTCGCGATACGGAATTCAATATACAGCTCCCAGTATCCCGAGTGGCCGGCCTGAGCAGTAGGTTATCTGCCTAGCCTAGTTGATACGTATCGTCCTCTCGAAATGTACTTGGCGAGGCCTAGCATTTCGAAAACGCCCCCTATACTCGTAAAGTTGCAGCTCCCTTCCTTTGCACAGGAAGGGAGGTTTGTCTTGAACCACGCCGCCGTCAACTCGCCCGACTGATCGAGCTGTGACCAAGCGGACGAGAACTCCGAGAGCGTTATACCTTTCTCGTACGGGCGCCGACCTGTGTGGGATGGGATTTGGTATATGAGTGCTTCCTCGCCACGTCGCCTCCCCATTCCCTTGACACGAAACGGCTGTTTTGCCGCCGGCTTGGGTATTTCGTGGCCTGCGCACTCCACACCGATCCTCCTGATATCGCCAGCCATAGTCATTGCAGCCTCCTACGGCACTTGATGCTGAAACTCAGCCGCCACCCGACCGCACAGCGGAAAGGCGGCCAGGTGGCGTGAATAGCTGGGGCATGCGATCTACCGTTCACTTGTGGAAGCGCTTCATCATGAATCGATAACTCGCCTCAGGGCCGCCGCCGTAACTCCAGCTTTCCTGCTTGCGGCGCTCAATCTCTATACGCGCACGCTCGATCAACTGACGTTGTACCTCGCGGTTCAAAACCTGCTTAAATTCCCCAAGCGCCGGATCAAAGTTGCGCTTCACCAAGTTGCAGTAAAAGCAAGAGATCACCCTATTAAGGTTATCCTCTGCGTACTCGGCGGCAACGTTTCGAGGAATCAAATGGTCCCCCTGCAGTTGAAACCAGTCCTGTAGTGATCTGCTTCCGTCGAAACCGCAGTACTGACAGGTGCATTTATGCTCCAGGTAGGTTTCGAACCATCCGCGAACTCTTTCCGTGTCCAGTGAAGCGCTTGCCATTTCATCCCAACCCCGAGTGGCCACATGGCATAGTCTTGCAGCTCAAGTTCGCCATGAGAATCGCGTTGGGAGCAGAGCCTGGAGGGTGTAGCGGCGAATGCGCCCGTCTCCATGGCATTGTTACGCGATACTTACCACGCCCAACCCGGCATATTGCATGACTGCCCGATCCATTTCTGTATCCGGGAAGCCCCAAGTTCTTCGAGGCTCTTGATCTTCACATAACGGGTTTCGTCGCCAAGCGACGGCCGTGGGTCGAGTCGGCTGCCGTTGAGAAACACGATGTTGACGGAAACGTCATACGCGACGACCTCGATACACCAGCCGAACGCTGGAGACCCGTAATACGCCTTGCCCCATTTGATGGCGTACCTCGGCTCATCCAGGTGCTGCCGAATCAACCTGTCCAGTTCGGAAACGACCGGATTCAGGGCGGGCTTGGTGTTCGCGATCCACGCCTGGATGAGGTCGTGATCCTCATCCGGCGCCGGCGGTTTCTTCGAGGACAGGGGCTTGCGACGTTCCATGTCTGTTTCTCCAATGGCCCGAGGATCAGGTATTGCACTCTAAACTACGAACCATTGGCTACAGCAGCACGTATCGCTCGATTACAAGACCTGACCCTCACACCCGCGAGCGCGAGGCTCATCACTCACCCTTCTTCTTGATCTGCTTCTCTACTGCCTCCAGCTCCCGCAAATCCACGGCATCGGCCTCCAACGCCTCGTCCTGCCGTCTCTGAGCGTCGAACTGTTCGTAGCGTTTGTGGACGATTTTCTCCGCCTGCCTGGTACTGATTGACCCGGCGTTTTCCAACACCGGCCGTTCATTGAACTCCAGCAGGCGATCCACATTGTTGCGCCAGTAGTCCAGGGTCAGGTCCTTACGCTCCTTGGCCCGCAGCTCCGCCTGTTCCAGGAAGATCACCACAAGGCGGTTTAGGGTGTCGACTTCCTCGGCACCAAGATAATTCTTGGCGACAGTGACATCCTGCTTGCGCACCCGCGCCCCCTTCCAACTGGTGAGCGCCATGTTGGGCTGGGCGGGATCGGCGCGCTCGACCACGAGCTCGGCGGCGGTGTGTCCGGTGACGGCATAGAGCAGCTTGTTCTGCACTTCGGCAAAGAAGCGCTGTGCGTCGCTGTCATCGGGCCGGTAGTCGCTGGAGAGGGCGAAGAGGTCGCGCACCTTCTGATAGAACCGTTTCTCGGAGGCGCGGATGTCGCGGATGCGCGCCAGCAGCTCGTCGAAGTAATCCCAACCGCCGGGCTCCTTCAAGCGCTCGTCGTTCATGACGAAGCCCTTGACTAGGTATTCCTCCAGGTGAGCGGTGGCCCACTGGCGGAACTGGGTGCCGCGCGGCGACTGAACGCGGTAGCCAACGGCGAGAATCATGGGCAGGCAGTAAAGCTTCACCTTCCGCCGGACTTGTCTTCCTCCTTCTTCGCGAACTATTAAGTCATCCTTAATAGTTGCCTGCGCCGAGAGCTCCTTTTCTTCCAGGATGTTCTTGATGTGCCTGTTGATGTTGGGAACCGAGGTATGAAAGAGCTCGGCCATCTCCGCCTGGGTCAGCCAGGCGGTATCCCCGTCCACGCGGAGATGGACCTCCGTTCGACCGTCCTCCGTGCGATAGAGGACGAGTTCGCCGGCATTCATGCCGTCACCTTGTTCAGCATCTCCCAACGGCCTCTTTGATGATGCGCGCTTGAATGTGTCCCTGGCTCATGGTTGACCCTAACCCCTTGGCCAAATGCTTGAATGCGCACTGCCATGCGCATAAGCTGAGGCCATGCATAAATAGCCATTTAGAGGCTCGAATGGCCGAACTCTACAACACTGCCGCACCGAAAAAAGCGGCCAACCTCTCAGTCAATAGCGATCTCCTGCGCAAGACCCGTGAACTGAATATCAACCTGTCCGCCACCCTGGAGCGAGCCCTGAAAGAAGAGCTCTCCAAACGCGAAGCGGAACGATGGGTTGAAGAAAACCGCGCTGCGATAAGAAGTTACAACGAGTTTGTCGAGCAGCATGGATGCTTCGGTGACGAATTCAGGGAATTTTGATGGCACAGTTCGATGTATACCCCAACCCAAGCAAGACCAGCAAAGCGCACTACCCGTACCTCGTCGATATTCAAAGCAGCCTGCTGAGCGAACTGGCAACTCGAATCGTCATTCCTTTGGGGAAACGCTCCGCCTTTGGTGGCGAAGCCATGCAAGGACTCACGCCGGAAATCAGCTTTGCTGACCAAGAGCTTCTACTGTTGACCCCGCAAATTTCCGCTGTTTCTGAAAAGCATCTCAAAAACGCGGTTGGCTCCCTCTCGCATTTCAGAGACCAGATTATCGGAGCCTTGGACGTGGCTATCACTGGCATTTAACGCCCGGCGCAGCGGGCAAATTGGAGCGGCAACCCCCCATCTTAGCGCTGCCCCAAAGTGGAGCTAAGCGACCATCAGTTTCTGCATGTGGGGGATTACCGACCCTCGCGCCGGTAACTGTCACCTAACGCAGCCAACACGCGCGGCTTTGTAATGGAGGTGAAGCCGCAATGGAAAAGCTGTCGCCGTGCTTGGCCTGGTTAGGCATATTACTTCCTCCCTACCGTAAACCATTGCAGCCCAAATGATTTGCAGAAAGCCTGAACAGTAAGGAAGCTTCTAATGACAGATGGCTCTGGTTCCTCAGCCCCATCAAGCACGTTCTCAATTGACGACAACCGCTGGGAGAACAGTGCTGAACGGACTTCCTGAGACTGAGAAACCCGTTCAGCACAAGAGCGCACAACCTCGGAAAGACTGCTCAAATGACCAAGAAATGCTGTCTCGTCCACACGAGCCTGATCGGGCAACAGCGAAGATAGTCGCTCGAGGAGGCTATCACCCTCAACGTACCTCGGCTCTACATTGGCCACTCCAATGTTCCCAGGTTGATCGTAGTTCCATTTTGAGTGACCGGATAAAACCGACGCGTCAGGGAACGTTGTGAACCGCCCCGAGATTCCCGGAGGCTCCATTTCTTGAGAGGATGGAG
>NZ_APNM01000024.1:0-22096 GCF_040361335.1 Salinisphaera sp. PC39
GGGCGGACGCGGTGCTGGAACCGGACCCGTTGGCGCATTTCTGAGGGCTCGACGGCTCCTGTCCTCTCTTCCCTCCGGGTAGAGCTTCCCTTCCCCCTCTCCCCGCTGGGGAGAGGGCCGGGGTGAGGGAGATTCCAGAGCGCCGATCCAGGTCCAGCCCCCTCTCCCCAACCCTCTCCCCCGTGTCGGGGGAGAGGGGGCATATATCAAGCCGTCCCGCCCTACTATGGGGTGGTGCTAGCGTTGCCGCCGGCACCTAGCCTGGAACGCTGTCATATTGCGGATTGGAGCGGCGCCATGGCGCAGATGGGAGATCGTCTCTGGTACGGGAGCGAGTCGTTCCGCAACGGCTCGAACCTGGCCGGTTTCATGGACTGGCTCGCCGAACGCGGTCATCGTTTCGAGGATTACGAGGCGCTGCGCCAGTGGTCGGTCGCGGACGTGCCCGGCTTCTGGCAGGCGGTCTGGGAGTACTTCGGGGTCGAGAGCAGCACACCCTACACACGGGTGCTCTCCGGGCCGGAGATGCCCGGCGCCAAGTGGTTCGAGGGCGCACACGTCAATTACGCCAGGCGCCTGCTGGCCGCCGGCGACGGCGACCGCACCGCAATCCACGCCGCCGGCGAGGCCGCGCCCCTGCGCACCCTGTCCTGGGACGAGCTGCGTTCCTCGGTGCATCGGGTCGCCACCTCACTGCGCGAACTGGGCGTCGAGCCCGGCGACCGCGTCGCCGCCTACGTGCCCAACGTGCCCGAGGCCGCCATCGCATTCCTCGCCTGCGCCAGCATCGGCGCGGTCTGGTCGAGCTGCTCGCCGGACTTCGGCGCGCCCAGCGTGGTCGACCGCTTCCGCCAGATCGAACCCAAGGTGCTGATCGCGACCGACGGTTACACCTACGGCGGCAAGGCCTTCGACCGCCGCGAGCAGGTCCGGAAGATGGTCGCCGAGCTGCCCTCGGTGCGGCACGTGGTACACCTGCCCGGCCTCGCCGGGGCCGAGGCGCCGGTCGCGGGCGCCCTGCCCTGGTCGCAGCTGATCGAGCGCGAGCCGGTGCGCGGCTTCGAGTACGAGGACACCGCCTTCGACCACCCGCTGTGGATCGTCTACTCCTCCGGCACCACCGGCCCGCCCAAGCCCTTCGTCCATGGCCACGGCGGCATCCTACTGGAAGCGCTGAAGTTCATGCACTTCCACACCGACCTCAAGCCGGATTCCACGATGTTCTTCTACACCACCACCGGGTGGATCATGTGGAACATCCTGGTCAACGGCCTGGTCACCGGCGCCGCCATCGTGATGTACGATGGCAATCCGCTGGCCCCCGAGCCGGACGTGCTCTGGAAGCTGGCCGCGGACACCGGGACGACGCTGTTCGGCGCCAGCCCGGCCTACGTGAATTTCCAGATGCGCCAGGGCATCGTGCCGCGCGAGCGCTACGACCTGTCCCGGATCCAGAGCATGCTGGTCTCCGGCTCGCCGGTGATGCCCGAGCACATGGTGTGGTGCCTGGACAACGTCCACGACGACATCTGGCTCACCTCTCAGAGCGGCGGCACGGACGTGGGCTCGGCCTTCGTGGGCGGCTCGCCGCTGCTGCCGGTGTACGCCGGCGAGATCCAGACCCGCTGCCTGGGCGTGGACGTGCACGCCCTGAACGACGATGGCGAGCCGGTGATCGACGAGGTGGGCGAGCTGGTGGTGTGCCAACCCATGCCCTCGATGCCGCTGTACTTCTGGGGCGACGAGAACTTCGCCCGCTACAAGGACAGCTATTTCGACGTCTACCCGGGCAAGTGGCGCCACGGCGACTACCTGAAGGTCAACGAGCGCGGCGGCTGCTTCATCATGGGCCGCTCGGACTCCACCCTGAACCGCCACGGCATACGCATCGGCACCGCCGAGATCTACAGTGTGGTCGAGGCACTGGACGAGGTGGCCGACAGCATCGTGGTCAACCTGGACCTGCCGGGCGGCCATTCCTTCATGCCTCTGTTCGTGGTCACCGCCGACGGCCGCGAGCTGGACGACGCCCTGGCGGACCGCATCCGTACCGCCATCCGCGAGGCCTATTCGCCGCGGCACGTGCCGGACCGCATCTACCGGGCCCCCAAGGTGCCGACCACGCTCACCGGCAAGAAGATGGAAGTGCCGGTGCGCAAAATCCTGCTCGGACAATCCGCCGACAAGGTCGCCAGCCGCGACGCCATGGCCGACCCGGCGGCGCTGGACTACTTCGTGGAGTACGCGCGCACGCAGCGGGACTACGAGGCGAACGCGGCCTGAGGCACCGCCCGTCGTTGCGCGGGAACGCGGAACGACGTCCCCACTCGTCGCCCCGGGAAGACGTGAAGCGTCTTATCCGGGGCCCGGGGAAGCATTCAGGATAGCCCGCACCATCGGCAGCACCCGGCCGGCCTGGATCCCGGATATCGCCTTCGGCGATTCCGGGATGACGATGGGCCGAGGACATCATGCAGCCCCGGATCACCCCGCTTCGCGGCGTGTCCGGGATGACGAACCGAATGTGGGCCACTGCCCGGAGACACCCCCACTCGTCGACCCGGAAAGACGCGAAGCGTCTTATCCGGGGCCCAGGGAAGCATTCGGGAAGGCCCGCGCCGTAGGCAAGTGCCCGGCGGGACTGGCTCCCGGATAAACCCCTACGGGGTTTTCCGGGATGACGAGCATGCCGGGGCTATCGCAGCGCCGCCAGCTTCTCCAACGCACTCTCCGGATTCAGGTCCGCCGGCAGCTCGGCGTAGGCGGGGCTCGCCGCCGGGGCCTCGGCCGCGCCCGTCCAGTAGCCGGCGGGCACGATGCGGTCGTGGTTGTAGACGTGGTCGAAACCCTCGACGGTGTCCGGTGCGTCCGGACAGACGGCGCACAGAGACAGGTCGTAGTGCGCAGCGACGTTGACCAGGGGCTCGTGCAGTGCCAGCGCGGCCGGGTCGTCCTCGCGCAGCACCAAGAAGGCCAGCTCCGAACGATAGACCGCGCGCAGCACCTGCGTGAGCGCCATCGCCAGGTCGTCCAGCAGATCCTCGTCGGGGGCGTCCTCCCCCAGATAGCGCCGGGCCAAGCGGCCGGCGCCGGGCAGGGTCAGCGCCAGGGGGCGGGACGGGTTGCTGCCCGCGACCGCGCCAATGGCGTCGGCCACGCGCGACTGGAAACCGTCGCCCTCCAGCAGATCGACCAGGTCGTCGGCGTCCACGGTGCCGGCCGGCGCCACGCCGGCCAGCGTCGCGTCCGCGTCCAGGTCCTCCGCGCCGGGCGACAGCAGGTCGCCCAGCTCGCGCTGGAACATGGGCAGCGAGGCCGGCTGTTCCCAGGGATCGTCGCCACCGCGCAGGACCCGGCGGCCGTACGCGAAACCGCTTACCCAGAGCGGCGGCAGCTCGCGGGCGCTCACGAGGCCTTCCTCGCGCGGGCCAGCTCGGCCTCCAGGGTGTCGACGCGCACCTGGAGCGGATCCGGCATCACCACCGGCGGCAGCTCGCCGACCCGGCCCTTGATCTCGGGCGAGCCGGCATAAACCACCTCGGGATCGTCCCAGCAGCCGTAGTACGGCAGATGGGCGGGGGGCGCGTCCGTCACCCATTCGGCACAGAAGTCGTCGAACGGGGTGCCGCGCTCGATGCGCGCGCGGCGCTCGGCATCGCGCGCCTCGGCGGTGGCCTTCTCGTCCACCACTAAGGTCTCGCGGTCGTAGACCACCCGGTAGATGCGCCAGGCGACGTCATGCGAGATCAGGTCCTCCTCGAGGTCGGCCATCACCAGCGCCGGATCGCGCTCCAGCGCGTCGCCGTAGGAACCGCCGGTGCCCTGGGACATCATGTAGAGCTCGCCGCGGGCGGCCGGCTCGAACTTGAGCGCCAGGGGCCCGGTCTCGTAGCGGGCACCCTCGAAAGGCCGCTCGTTCATCAGCTCCTCGATGGAGTAGCGGAACGCGCCGGGGTCGGTCTTGAAGCTCTCGAAGACATCCACCCCACTGATCCGGCACAGCGGATAGGCGGGGCTGGCGTAGCCGCCGAACACGCCCATGGCGTTGGGGAACTTGGAGCCCTGCGCGGTGGCCATGAAGCCGAAGGCCTCGGAGCTGCGCACGGCAACAGCCATCTGGTAACCCATGCCGCCACGATACTTGCCGAAGCTCTGGTTGTCGCGCATCAGCTTCTTGGAGATGACCTGCAGGAACGGCAGCTCCTCCTCGATCAACTCCTGCTCGCCGATATCCGCCATGGTGGCGAAGAACGGCGCCGGCGAGTGCTCGCCGTCGCGGTCGGCGCGGGCGCCGCCGCCCATGCCGTTGATGTCCGCGCAGATGTTGCCGGCCATCTCGCCGTGCTGGGTCACGCCGCCGTACTGGAAGGTGTTGATCATGGTGTACCAGGGCGCCATGAAGCGGGTGTACTTTTCCGGCACGCTGAACACGTACTTGCTCACGCACTGCGCCCCCGCCTGCCAGGCGTGGAACAGGGTCATCATGCTCTGGGCGTTGGGAGTGCCGATGTTCGGCTTGAGCACCGAGCCCTCGTCGAACACGAAGTCCATCGCCGCGAGCACCGCCTGGTTGCGCGGCAGGTCCGGCCAGATGTAGGTGAGGAACAGCTGGCTGAGCATGCCCTTCACGGTGATCGCCAGGCTGTTGTTGGAGCGGTTGGTGATCTCCGGGCTGGAGCCGCGGTAGTCGAAGGTCAGCTTGTCGCCCTGCTTAATCAGGCGCAGATTGATCTTCATCATCGCGCTTTCGCGCAGAGTGTGGTCCGCGAAGTGCACGTGCTGGATCTCGCCGTCCGGCCACTCCCGGAGTCGCTTGCGGGTCTCCGTGAGGGTGTTCTCCAGGTTGCCGCGCAGGGTGGCGACCACCGCCTCGACCCCGAATTCCTCGATGGTCTGCTTGAGGCGCTCCTCGACCCGGCGGCAGACGTACAGCTTGGACTTCATGTCGCCGTACTGCAGCTTGGGCTCGCGCGAGGAGTTCTGGAGGAAGGTCACCAGGTCGCGCTTGAGGTGGTAGTTCTCGGCCACCTTGGTCGGGGACATCTTGAAGCCCTCGTCCCAGATGGTCTCGGCCGAGCCCGGGATGCCGCCCGGCTCCTTCGCGCCGCACTCGCCCTCGTGGATGATGTTGCCGATCCACGCGATGATCCTGCCGTCGTGGAACAGCGGCATGTGCATCGCCTGGTCGGCGTTGTGCGGGGTGCCGTAGCGGGCGTCGTTGTGCATGAAGGCGTCGCCCTCGCGCACGCCCACGGTGGGCTCGTCGATCCAGTACTTGTTGATGAACTTGGTCGAGTACTGGACCAGGTTGGAGAAGATCACCACGCCGCCGGTGCTGGCCAGCGACAGGTCGCCGCTGGGCGTGTACAGCGCCGTGACCATGTCGCCCCACTTGGCGCCGGGGGCGACGCTGATATTGGCGAGCATGTCGAAAGCCTCGTCGAGCGCAGCCTGCATGCGGTCGCGCACGATCGACAGCCGCGCCGGGTCGGTCTCCGCGGACAGCGCCGTGTCCTCGACCGGCGTGCGCCCGGCCAGGCCGTGGTAGTCCATGATCTCCGGCACCGGGCCGTAGAACGGGTTGGTGTCCTTGAGGAAGCGCTGCAACCGTTCGTTGACGTCGCCCGCGGAGGACGCGGCGGTCTGTGCCGGGGTCGATGCGCCTTCGGCGCGATCGTCGATGAAGGAATCCTGTTCTCTGGCGACTTCTTGCGTCATGACGCCCTCCTGTCTGAATTAGGGCAGCAATTCATTCTCTCCCCCGCGGGGAAGAGGCTAGGGCAAGGAGCGGGACTGGCCCCCTTACCCCGGCCCTCTCCCCCTGAGGGGGAGAGGGGATATAGGTGTAAGTGAGCGCTCCCCCGAGGGGGAGATGGGACATGTAAATGCGCTCTAGGCATTTCGTGGCTCTCGGCGTAGCCAGCCGGCCCCGTGCTTGCCGATCTCGAGCCGCCAGCCAGGCTCGACCAGGTAGGTAGTGGACCGCGAGGAGACCACCGCCGGCGCCGCGATCACGTCACCAAAACCGAGTTCCTCGTAGTCGTAGAAGGCCGTGTCCAGCGCACCGTCGTGGCCGCGGAAATGGCACGGGTAGCTGGTCTCCGATGCCGGCGCCGGCTTGAGGTTGCCGGCCGCCGGCAGGATGTCGGAGAAGCGGACCGTGTCCGAACTGACGTACGAGGCCACGCGCACGGCGTTGACCCGGATGCCGGCCTCGGGCGACTGACTGCCCTCGCCGAACCGCTTGCCGTAGTCGTGGGAGAACAGCTCGATCAGGTCGAGCACGTCGTCCGGCCCGGTCAGGCGGTTGCTGGGGCAGACCACCGCAGTCTCCGCGAGCTGGTTGCCGTAGCGCAGGTCCAGCTCCAGGCGGTGCTCGATGGCCTCCTCCGGCAGACCCTGGCGCAGCAGGTCGTTGCGGCCGGCCTGTTCCAGCTTCTCGACGATACCGTTGAAGCGGTCGTAGTCGTCGAAGAGCTGGCGGGTCTGGGTGTCGAACAGCGTCAGGTAGACCGAGTTCTCGTGGATGTGGAGCTGCGCCATGTTGCCGGCGCCCACCGCGGAAAAGATGGAACTGAACGGCGGCACCAGGATCCGCTCGATCTTGAGCACGTCGGCGATGCCGCAGGCGTGCAGCGCGCCGTTGCCGCCGTAGGACAGCATGGTGAAGTGATGCGGCTCGTAGCCCCGGGTCCGCAGCTCCTGGGCGATGCCGTTGGCCATGTTGTTGTCGACCTTGTCCTTGATCAGCAGCGCGGCCTCCACCTCGGAGATGTCCATGTGCTTGCAGAGTTGGCGCTGCATGGCCGACAGCGCACGCTTCTCGGACAGCTCGATGTGGCCGCCGGCGTAGCGGTCGGCGCGGATGTAGCCGAGCACGAAGTCGGCATCCGTGACCGTGGGCTTGGTGCCGCCGCGGTTGTAGCAGGCGGGGCCGGGATCGGAGCGGGCGCTTTCGGGGCCCACCTCGATGGTCCGGCTCATGCGGTCGTAGCGCGCCACCGAGCCGCCGCCGGCGCCCAGGGTGACCAGGTGCACCATGGGCAGGTTCACCATCCAGCGTTCGATCACGGGGTTGAAGTCGTAGAACTTCACGCCGCCCTCGACCACCAGGCCGATGTCGAACGAGGTGCCGCCCATGTCGGTGCAGATCACCTTGCCCAGTTCCGACTCGGTGGCCAGGTGCTCGGAGGCATGGATGCCCGCGACCGGCCCGGAGTGGATTGTCTGCAGGGCGTCGGTGGAGTTGAGCTGGGCCATGCCGCCGGAGTTGTGCACCAACTGCATGGGGCGCGAATAACCGTTGTCGCGCAGGTTCATTTCCAGCGCGCTGAGGCCGTGATACATGACCTGGTGCAGGAAGGCGTCCATGATCGCCGACGAGCTGCGGGCGTACTCGCCCTTCCGGCCGACCACCAGGTGCGACAGGATCACCGGGAAGGCGCCTAGCATGTAGGCCGGGTATTCCTCGAAGATGATCTCCTCGATACGCCGCTCGTGCTCGGGATTGACCACGGCGTTGGTCAGCGACACCACGAAGCCCTGGGCGCCCCGATCCACCAGCTTGTGGACCTGCTCGCGCACGTCCTCCTCGTCCAGTCCGAGCAGCACCTCGCCGGTCTCGGCGACGCGCTCGCGCACGCCCACGATCATCTTGGGCGGCACCAGCGGCTCCGGCCGCTCGGCCATGGGCAGGTCGCGCTTGAGGCGCTCGGACAGACCCTCGCCGTAGCCCCGGCCGCGCGCCAGCGGCACCGAGCTCTCGAAGCCGGCGGTGGTGATCAGGCCGATGCGCGGGCCCTTGCGCTCGATCAGGGCGTTGGTGCCGAGCGTGGTGGCGTAGCGCACGGAATCCACGCCGGTCATCACCGTCTCCAGGTCCAGGCCGAGCTTGCCGTAGGCGTTCTCCAGGGCCTCGTTGAAGCCCAGAGAGAGGTTCTGGTAGGTGGTCAGCGCCTTCGCCTCGACGTATTCGCCGTCCCAGACGAGGAAGCAGTCGGTGAAGGTGCCGCCGATATCAACGGATACGCGTTTCATGGCTCAATTCCTCTCAATGCTCCCTCTCCCCGGGGGGAGAGGGCCGGGGTGAGGGGCGAAACCCGGCGACGCCCCCTCACCCTGACCCTCTCCCCCGGCCGGGGGAGAGGGGATGAATCGGTTACTTGGCCGCCTGCGGCGGTGCGAGCACCGGCTCGGCCAGTTCTTCCCGGGACGCCCACTGTTTCTTGAGGGCGTCGATGTCGATCTTCATGTCGTGGGTCGGCGGATGTCCGGGCGGCAGGTATTCCACCTCCACCTGGGTGCCGCAGCCGGGGCAGCAGTACTCCAGGATGCGCACCCACTCGGGATCGGGCGCGAAGGTGAAGTCGTAGCGCTCGGGGTCGACGATGGGCGCGTGGATCTCGCGCGGGTCGCGGTCGTACACCAGCAGGCCGCGCTTGTAGTTGTCGCGCGCATCGGCCAGGTCGCGGTCGCACTTGCGGCACTCCCAGCGCTCGCTGTCGAGGTCGATCCGCAGACTCTCTGTCATATGTACTTTCATGGGGGAACCTCCGATCGGTGCGGCGCGCGGTCAGGCGCGCGTGAGGTCGATGTCGCCGTTGCCGGTGATGCGGAACGACCAGCCCGGCGGGACCTCGCAGGTGAACAGTTCGTCCTCGACGATGGCGGGACCCTCGGCATGGGCGCCGATCGCCAGGTCGGGCAGCCGGTAGAGCGGCAGCTCGCCGTGGATGCCGGCGCGCGAGCCGCCCGGCCGCGCGGCGCCGGCGTCGGCGGCGGCGACGTCCGCCAGGTGGAAGTGGGCGATCGGCCGGGTGACGGTGAGCACCAGCTGGCACGGCCCCTCGGGCAGCGCGGCCACGTCGGGGTTGTCGACATCCACGGCCTGCTCGGTCTGGCCGTCGCCCTCGCCGTAGACCAGGGCCGCGGCGATCCGGCAGTCGTCCAGGTTGAAGCCCTCGGCGCGCATGCCGCGGCGGGCCTGGACCATGAGGTCCGCGGCGGCCGCCTGGAGGGCCGCGGCGTCCGGCGACTCCAAGGCCTCGGTGAAGGTGTCGGCGATATCCGAGAAGCCGATGCCGAAGGCGCTGAACACCGCGCTCATGCGCGGCACCAGGACCCGCTTCAGTCCCAGGCGCTCGGCGACCCGGCAGCCGCTCATGGGACCGGCGCCGCCGAAGGCCATGAGCACCGTGTCCGGGTGGTCGGCGACGTCGGCCCGCATCGCCTCCGCGATCTTGTCGTGGTAGGCGTCGGAGACCGCGGTCAGTGCCTCCTCCAGGGACACGCCGAGCGGATCGGCGACCTTCTCCTGCACGGCCTTGCGGGCGCGCTCGGCGTCCAGCTTGAGCTTGCCGCCGAAGTAGGAGGCCGGGTCCAGCAGACCGCTGAGCAGCAGCACGTCGGTGTAGGTGGGCTCGGTGCCGCCGCGGGCGAAACAGGCCGGGCCGGGCGCGGCGCCGGCGCTGTCCGGGCCGACCTTCACCGCGCCGTCGGCGACGCTCATGATCGAGCTGCCGCCGGCGCCGACGCTGTGGATGTCGGCCAGGCGGAACGGCACCTCGATGCCCTCGACCAGGCCGAACGCCTGTTCGCGCACCGCGCCGCCGCCGAACGCGGCGATGTCGCTGGTGGTGCCGCCGATGTCCATGCTGATGGCGTGGTCGATGCCGTAGGCCGCCAGCAGCGCCAGGGCACCCTCGACGCCGCCGCGCGGCCCCGAGCTGTAGGTGTTGAGCGCGACCGTGCGCGCCACGCGGGTGGAACCGCCGTCGTTGCGGAAGATCAGCAGCGGGTGCCGCGCGCGCAGGTCCCGCAGCTGGTCCTCGGCGTTGTAGAGGAAATGCTCCATCGCCGGGTGCAGGAAGGCGTTGAGCAGCGCGGCCCAGGTGCGGCGCACCCGGTCGGGGCTCTTGCTCATCTCGGTGCCGAAGATCAGCGGGACCGCGCCCAGCAGATGACGCGGGAACTCGCGGTAGATGATGCGCCGGAAGCGTGCCTCGCGCTCGGCCGCGTCGGGGCCGTCGAAGCTGACCACGATGCGGTTGGCGCCGTTCGCGGTCAGGTTGTTGACGGTCTCGGCGATCCGCCGGCGCACGGTCTCGTCGTCGCCCTCGCTCAGATCGATCGTGGCGCGGCGCTCGCCGACGAGGGCGTCGAACAGCTCCGCCTGCTCCGGCTCGCCCCGCAGGGCCTCGATCTCGTCCTCGGTGGCGCAGATCACCCCCAGGCGCGGCCCCTTGCGCTGGACCAGGGCGTTGGTGCCCTGGGTGGTGGAATAGCGGATGTGCTCGACCTCGGTGGCCAGACGCGGCAGGTCCGGCTCGCCGTAGAGACGCTCCGACAACACCGACAGCGCGTCCATGAAGCAACGCGACAGATCGTGCGGGGTCGTGAGCGTCTTGCCGAAGAACAGTTCGCCGTCCTTGACGGCGCAGACATCGGTGAGCGTGCCACCGTTGTCGATGCTGACCAGGAGTCCCATCGTCACCTCCAACTCGCAACGCCGATCCCGGGCGGACCGGCTCCGTTTATGGGTTAGAGGCTACGGGTCTCGCGGCGGGCGTCCCCACCCTAAAGAATTGCCGCCGGCATATTTTTCATTTTCCCCTCCGTCCGTCGCCGGACGGGGACGGGCGGGATCAATTCAGCAGGCCGTAATGGCGGGCCACGGTGACCGCCTGGATGCGGTTGTTGATGTGCAGCTTCTCGAAGATGTTCTTGAGGTGCCACTTGACCGTGTTGGTGGACAGCGACAGGCGGTCCGCCAGGTCCTTGTTGGACAGGCCGCGCGCGACCTGACGCAGGATCTCCAGCTCGCGCTCGGTCAGGTGCTCCAGCAACTCGGCGGCCTCGGGCGGCGGCGCTTCCTCGACCGCCTCCTCGCCCGGCGTCTCGCCGGCCTCCGCCAGCAGCAGGTCGAGGTAGCCGGTGAAGGCGTCGTTGGCCACCAGCTCGGGCAGGTCCGGCAGCGATTCGCGCGTTTCCTTGAGCAGGCGCACGGCGGCCGGCCCCTCGTCCAGGACGCTGCGCACGAACTCGTCCGGCATCCCCAACTCCAGGGCCGCGCCCAGCGCGCGCCGGGCATTGCGGCCCGAACTCTGGGCCTGCATCGACAGCGCCAGCATCAGGCGCAGCTTCGCCTCGCGGCGGCGGCGGCGCTGGCGCGCGGCGCGGCGTATCTGGTCCTGCAGCAGCGAGCGTGCCTGGCCCTGCCGGCCGCTGGCGATCAGGAAGCGCGCCTGGGTCACGGTGTGCGCCTCGGTCTCGCCGGCGAAGAACAGCAGTTCGCCGCCGCGATCCAGCTCCCCGGCGGCGGGCAGGTCGTGCAGGCGCCGTTCCGCCAGCTCCAGGTCGCCGCGCAGGGTCGCCTGCCGCACCAACTCCGCGCGCATGTAGAAGACGATGCGCCGCAGGTCGTGCCGGTAGCCCAGGTAGAGGGTGCGCTCGATCTCGTCCTCGGCCTCGGCGAAGCGCTCGCCCAGGAAGTGGATGCGCGAGCGCGTCAGTGACATCACCGCCAGCGGGTCCACGATAGCCTGCTGTTCGGCCACCTGGGCGTAGTCGTCGATCAGCGACTCGGCCTCGCCCACGGCGTTGATCTCGTACAGGTTGGCGGCCAGGTAGGCCGCCATCGCCGAGCCGGCGGTGACGCCGCCGGCCGCGTTGGCCTCGGTATGCTGCAGGGCGCGGGACAAGCCGCGGATGGCGTCGCGCGTGCGGCCCTGCGACGCCAGCGCCATGCCGGCGACGGCCTCCTGGTAGGCGCGGCCGAACAGGCTCTGGTCCTGGTCGTGCAGCGGCGCGGCGCGTTGCAGCACGGTACGCGCCTCCTCGAAATCGCCGCGGGCGACGTACCAGAGGGCGCGCGCGTTCAGCGACACCGCGAACTTGAAGCCGTCGGCGTCGTCGAGCTGCTGCTCCATCTCCTCGCCGACCTCGCCCAGTTCCCGCACGCGGTCCTCGGCCACCAGCAGGAACAGCTGCGTATAGTTGTGGAGACCGCGCGCGCGGTCATCGGCACCGGCCGCGTCCAAGTCGCGGCGGCGGGCCTCCAGCAGGGCGTTGGCCTTGTCGAAGGCGCGCAGGAACGAATAGGCGATGACGGCGGCGTCGGCGAGACCCTCGTGACGCAACAGCACCGCCTCCGGCAGCCGATCGGCGTAGCGCGCGATCAGGCCCAGGCGCTCCTGGGCGACCAGCCGGTCGATCACGGGCGCCAGCAGGGCCGCCGCGCGCTCGTGCTCGCCGGCCTCCAGCATGTGCTGGACGGCCTCTTCGTTGTGGCCGTGCGCGGCGTACCACTCGGCGATGCGGCGGTGCCGGTCGCGCAACTCGTCCTCGGAGACGCTGCGCCGCAGGCGCGCCAGCAGGAACTCGCGGAACAGGGTGTGGAAGCGATACCACTCGCCGCGCATGTCGATGGGCGCCAGGAACAGGCCGGCCCGCTCCACCTCGGCGAGCCGCTCGGCGCCGTCGTCGCGGCCGGTGAGATGCGCCACCAGCGCGCCGTTCAGCTTTTCCGGCAGGCAGATGTCCAGCAGCAGCATCTGCAGGTCGGCGTCCAGCAGGTCGAAGACGTCCGTGGCCAGGTACTCGATCAGCTCGGGATTGACCCCGCCGCCGGCGTAGGCCAGCCCGCGCCGGTCGCGGCCGCCGCGCAGGCACAGCCGGAAGCACTGCAGCGCCGCGGGCCAACCGTCGGTCTGGCGGTGGATGCGCGCCACCTCCTCGGCCGGCAGGTTGGCGAACTCGCGGAAGAACTCGGCGGTCTCCTCGGGCCGGAACCGCAGGTCGGCCTCGTCCACGATCGCGATCTCGCCCTGCAGCCGCATGCGCGCGACGCCGTGCAGGGTCAGCGCGCGGGTGCCGAGACAGACCTGGACGTTGTCGGGCAGGGTCCGCAGCAGTTGGGTCACGACCGCGTCCAGGCCCGGCCCCGCCGCCGACTCGTAATTGTCGATGATGATCAGCACGCGGCCGTCGTAGGCGCCGGCCGCGGCGGCCACGTCCGGCACCGACGGCGCCTCCTCGGACTCGGAGCCGCCACCGGCGTCGCCGCCCTGGCTGGCGGCCACCGCCGCGTGCAGCAGACGCAGGAACTGGGCGGGATCGGAGGAGTGCGAGTCCAGGCGCAGCCAGGCCACCCGGTCGCCGCGCTCGCCGGCGCGGGCGGCGAACTGCCGCAGCAGGCTGGTCTTGCCGAAGCCGGCGGGACCGCGCACCACCAGCAGGCGCGCCTCGGCGTGGTCCAGGAGATGCTCGAGCGCGGCGCGGCGCGGCACGGCTGTCTCGGCGCCGGGCACGGCGGCGCCCGCGCCGGAAAGCGGCGCGTCGGCGGCACGGGGATGCCGCGCACCGAATCGTTCCGTGTACGGCATGGCCACGGTCACCTCCTCCAGGAGATCTGTGCATAACTACTACGCTCGGCATCTTGGCCGCCGGCGGTGCTCCCTCTTTCCGAAAGAGGGCTCACGTATTCGCACATACGCTGCGCTTCCTGCGCGCCGGCGGCGACCAACCTGCCTTCGCTCGCGACGTTATGCAGAGGTCTCTCCGATTCTCTCGCACCCGGCCCGCCGGCGGCGGACCCCGGCCGGCCCTTTCTATCTATTGTGCGGGCTCGGCGCCGATGCGGACCATCAGCTTACCCCGATTGCCGCCGGTGTACAGCAGCCGCAGGGCGTCGGCCGCGGCCTCCAGGCCCTCGACCATGTCCAGCCGGTAGCGCAGGGAACCGGCCCGCATCCACTCCAATAACGCGGCGTGGAATTCGGGATAGCGGTCGGCATAGTCCAGGATCACGAAGCCCCGGATCGTCAGCCGCCGCATGATGACGTTGCGGAACATGTAGGGGCCGGGCACCGGATCGCGGCTGTTGTAGGTGGAGATCAGGCCGCAGATAACCACCCGGCCGTAGTCGTTCATGCAGGTCAGGCCGGCATCCAGGACCTCGCCACCGACGTTCTCGAAATGCACGTCGATGCCGTCCGGCGCCTTCTCGCGCAGGGCCGGCACCAAGTCCTCCGTGCGGTAGTTGATGGCGGCGTCGAAGCCGAAATCGTCGGTCAGCCAGCGGCACTTCTCATCGGAACCGGCGACACCGATCACGCGGCAGCCCTTGAGCTTGGCGATCTGTCCCGCGAGCGAGCCGACCGCGCCGGCGGCGGCCGTCACCACGACGGTGTCGCCGGCCTCGATCCGGCCGATGTCGAACATGCCGACATAGGCGGTGGGCCCGGCGATCATCAGGATGGCGAAGGCATCCGCCAGCGGCAGGCCGGAGGCGTCCGGAAACGGCTGCAGGGCCTCGCCGTCGATCACGAAACGGTCCGACCACGGCCCCAGGCAGCACACCAGTTGGCCGGGCTCGTACGCCGGGTGCCGGGATGCCGTCACCTCGCCGAGCAGGAAGCCGCGCATGGGATCGCCGAGCCGGATGGGGTCCATGTAGATGTCCCAGTCGCTCAGCCAGACGCGGTTGGTGGCGTCCAGCGACAGGTAGATGGTCCGCACCACGCACTGACCCTCGCCCGGCGTCGGCAGGGGCGCGGCGCGCAGCGCCAGCGTGTCGGACGCGATGTCGCCGTCGGGGCGCCGGTTGAAATGCCAGGTACGCGCGGTATCGCTCACGGTCTCCTCCGATCCTTGTCGTTTGCGCCGAGCCTTGCAGGCCGCGGGTGCCACCGCCCCACACCAACGGGGGGGGTCGTCCGGCGCCACGGCGGGCTAGGCTTCCGCCACCCGCGATCCCGGAGATAGCCATGTCCCGAGAAGTCCTCGTCGCCGGCGTCGGCATGACGCCGTTCGTGAAGCCCGGCACCAGCGACACCTACGATGTGATGGCCGCGGCCGCGCTGCGGCAGGCCCTGGCCGACGCCGGCCTGTACTACGACCGCGTCGAACAGGCCTACGCCGGCTACGTCTACGGCGACAGCACCAGCGGCCAGCGCGCCCTCTACCACGTGGGCATGACCGGCATTCCGGTGGTCAACGTCAACAACAACTGCTCCAGCGGCTCCAGCGCCCTGTTCCTGGCCCGCCAGGCCGTGGCCTCCGGCGCCGTCGACTGCGCCCTGGCGCTGGGCTTCGAGCAGATGGCGCCCGGCGCCCTGGCCACCGTCTACGACGACCGGCCCGACCCGCTGGGCGAGTTCCGGCGGCTGGCGCAGGAACTGTATCCGGCCCCCGACGCCTACATGGCGCCGCATCTGTTCGGCAGCGCCGGCGCCGAGTACGCCGAGCGCCACGGCACCCGTCCGGAGACCTTCGCCAGGATCAGCGTCAAGTCGCGGCGGCACGCCCGCGACAACGACAAGGCGATCTTCCGCGACCCGATCACGGTCGAGGAGGTGCTGGCCGCGCCACCGATCTTCGGCCCGCTGACCCGCCTGCAATGCTGCCCGCCCACCTGCGGCGCCGGCGCCGCGATCCTGGTCAGTCCCGACTTCGCGCGCCGCGCCGGCATCCGGCCCGCCGTGACAATCCTGGGCCAGGCGATGACCACCGACTTCCCGTCGACGTTCGAGGAACGCTCGATGATGAAGGCGGTGGGCTACGACCTGTCCCGCGAGGCGGCCGCGCGCGTCTACGAGACCGCCGGCATCGGCCCGGAGGATGTCGACGTCTGCGAATTGCACGACTGCTTCACCGCCAACGAGCTGATCACCTACGAGGCCCTCGGCCTGACCCCGGAAGGCACCGCGGAACGCTTCATCCAGGAGGACCGCAACACCTACGGCGGCGACGTCGTGGTGAACCCGTCGGGCGGCCTGCTGGCCAAGGGTCATCCGCTGGGCGCCACCGGCCTGGCCCAGTGCACCGAGCTGGTCGAGCAGCTCCGCGGCCAGAGCGGCAGCCGCCAGGTGCCCGGCGCGCGGCTGGCCCTGCAGCACAACATCGGCTCCGGC
This sequence comes from Salinisphaera sp. PC39, assembly GCF_040361335.1. Classification (NCBI taxonomy): domain Bacteria; kingdom Pseudomonadati; phylum Pseudomonadota; class Gammaproteobacteria; order Salinisphaerales; family Salinisphaeraceae; genus Salinisphaera; species Salinisphaera sp. PC39. The sequence goes on from NZ_APNM01000024.1 coordinate 15,912, forward strand.
AGCGCCTGCGTCGTGACGCTCTACGGCCGCATCTGACGCCGACTCAAAACGCCGGCGCAACGGATTGCGCCCGCCACGGCAAACGGCAACAATGCCATTGCCATGGGCGAATTGACATTCGAGACACGGCTCGGCGGGGATATCCGACCGCGAGTGGATGCGCTGGCCGCGCTCCGGATCCGCGTGTTCCGCGACTTCCCGTACCTGTACGACGGCGATCTCGACTACGAGCGCGACTACCTGCGCACTTATGTCGAATCGCCCCGTTCCCTGGCCTTCCTGGTCCTCGACGGCGACGGTGTGGTGGGCGCGACCACGGCCCTGCCCCTGACGGACGAGGAACCGGCCTTCCGGGAGCCGGTGGCACGCGCCGGCTACGATCCCGATCGCGTGTACTACTTCGGGGAATCCCTGTTGCTGCCCGCCTACCGCGGGCGGGGACTGGGCCACCGCTTCTTCGACGAACGCGAATCCCGGGCCCGTTCGCTGGGCTTCGATTACGCCTGTTTCTGCGCGGTACAGCGACCGGAGGATCACCCGCTGCGGCCGCCCGAGTATCGCCCGTTGGACGGCTTCTGGCGGTCCCGGGGCTACAGCCCGCGGCCCGGTATCGAGGCGCGCTATGCCTGGCGTGACGTCGGTTCCGACCACGCCACGGCCAAACCCCTGATCTACTGGATGCGCCCGCTGGACGCATGACCGCCGACACGCGCGTACTCACCGTCGGCCATTCCAACCGCGACGGGGCGGATTTCGTCGCGCTGCTGCGACGTCACGGCATCGGCCTGGTGGCGGACGTCCGCACGGTGCCCCGGTCCCGTCGGCATCCGCAGTTCAATCGCGACAACCTGGCCGCCTCGCTGGAGGACGCCGGCATCGGCTACCGTCACTTCAAGCCTCTGGGCGGCTGGCGCAAGCCGCGGCCCGACTCCGAAAACGAGGGGCTGACAAGCGAGGGGTTCCGGGGCTATGCCGACCACATGGACACGCCGGCCTTCGGGCGATCCGTCGAGGCACTGATCGCCGCGGCCCGCGAGCGGACCGTCGCCGTGATGTGCGCCGAGGCCAATCCGGCGAACTGCCACCGCTCGCTTCTGGCGGACGCGCTGACGGTACGGGGCATTGCGGTGGCGCATATCGTCGATGCCGACAGCCCGCGCCCGCACATCCTCACGCCCTGGGCCGAGACCCGCGGCACGCGTCTGATCTATCCCTTCGCCCTGCACCCCTGAGCGACGCCGTCCGTCGGCGGACGGCCGCACGCAGCCAGGATCAGTCGAGGCCGACCACGAGGTGCCCGTCCGCGCCGATCCGCGCCATGGGCATGTGCGGCGTGGTGAAGGCCGAGGCGATACCGCCGTCGCGGCCGATCGCGATCAGGCCGGCATCCTGGCCGGTTCGCTCCCGCAACAGGGTCAACGCCGCCCGTGCCGCACCGCCGGCCATGTCCCCGCCGGCGATGCGCGCGGCCACGTCGCGCGCCAGCACGGTGCGCATGATCGCCTCGCCCGGCCCGGTGCAGGACACGCCGGCATGGGCGTCGGCATAGGTGCCGCAGCCCGGTAGGGACGAATCGCCGACGCGGCCCGCGAGCGCCCCGAACTGCCCGCCCGTGGAGGTGGCCGCGGCGAGACGGCCGTCGCGGTCGAGCGCGACGCAGCCGACGGTGCCGTAGCGATCGTTCCAGCGTGTACGCTCGCGATCCACGACCAGCGCCGCCGGGTCGCAGCGCGGGATACCCGCGGCCTCGGCGAAGCTCGTCGCGTCGGGCCCCGCGAGCAGGGCGTGGCGGCCGTCCTCCAGCACCCGCCGTGCCAGGGACACCGGATTGCGGATGCCCTCGACCGCCGCGACGCCGCCGAAACGCAGGTCGCCGCCGTCCATGATCGCGGCATCGAGCTGGACCCGGCCGTCGGCCCGCAGCACCGCGCCGGTGCCGGCATTGAACTCGGGATCGTCCTCGAGCAGCCGCACCGCCGCCTCGGCGGCGTCCAGGGCACTGCCGCCCGCCGTCAGAACGCGCCAGCCGGCACGCGCGGCCCGCTCGCAACCGGCCCGGCAGGCCGCGTGACGGGCCTCGCGGATACGGCCCGCGCCACCGTGAACGACGATCCTCATGATCCCAATATAGGGCCTCCCGGCCCGCCACGCGAAGCCTTGCCGAGCGGGCGCCGGTCAGCAGGGGTACCGGGCCATGTCGTCCAGTACCGATAGCGTTCGTAAGGGGGGTTGCAAAAACCGTCACAGGATGTATAACTAAGTTGTCGGTCAAATTGTAGGACAAAGTTGCCTGTCAATTTGGCGAACCGAGGCGGGATGCCGGGTAGTTGGCGCCACACTGGTACACATAAGGCGCGGCGCCCGGCCCCGACGACGTTTCAGGGCGCCTGACGGCGTCCCTCACGGCTACATCGGAGGTGTCACGTCGTGAGCAGGGGGTCCGAACACAACCGCATGCGCCGCATTGGGCGGCCTCGGCCCGCGCCGGAAGCGCGGGCCGCTGTCGCTGGCGTGTGCGACGGCCGCCTTGAGCGTCCGCCGGCTCACCCTCGCCCGACAACGATCACCCGAGATTCGAACAGAAAACAATGCCCGGGCCGCGTCAGACGGCATCGGGCGCGCTGGGGGGTGACTCACCGTGCGATAGCGCGAAGCGCTCAAGGAGATAGGTATGTTCCTGAAGAAATACGACCCCGACTACGGGCGTCGTGCCCTGCTGGAGAAAACGCTTAAGGGCGCAGCAGGCGCCGGCGTCCTCGCCCCCCTCTGGCCGCTGATATCGCAGGCCGGCACCGAAGCCGCCGGCAAGGCGTATCCGGACGAGCTGCGCTCGATCGAGCAGTACACCAAGGGGGCGATCAGCCCCGGCGACACCGTCACCGCGGATAACGTCGAGCACGTCAAGGACCTGCTCGATCCGATCGCGTACGACCAGGTCAAGCGCCTGGGCCGGCGCATCCACATCAGCGAGCCGACCCAGGACGTCAGCAAGTTCTTCCCCTACGACTACCTGGACGCGACCCTGCGCAACCAGGGCAAGGCCGTGTTCGACGAGGTCGGCAACGTCCGCACCCAGGACGGCAAGGCCTGGATCGGCGGCAGCCCGTTCCCGGACCCGAAGAACGCCAAGGAGGCCATCGCCAACCTGACCCTGAGTTGGGGCCGCCACGACTGGTCGCTGAGCGCGATCCGCGACCACGACATCGGTCCGGACGGCGAGATCGCCTACCAGTACGACTTCTACTGGGCCGAGCAGCAGGTCTCCTCGCGGGTGGACGGCACCTACTTCCGGGGCCGCGACGATATCCTGCGTTACAACACCACCTTCTTCACCCGCCCGGACGACACCTCCGGCACGGCGTTCCTGAACACCTGGAGCTACGACCAGCGCCAGTTCCCGGATCTGATCGGCTACCTGCCGGCCTTCCGGCGCGTGCGTCAGTACCCGACCAACCAACGCTTCGAGCCGCTGGTGCCGGGCATGCAGGTGTACCTGTCCGACGCCTGGGCCGCGGGCGACCCCATGCTCACCTGGGGCAACTACAAGATCGTGGAGCGCAAGCCCATGCTCGGCGCGATCGGCCCGGACAACTTCATGGGCGGCCAGCCCAACTGGGAACGGCCGGTCCACGGCGGGCCCAAGAACCAGACGTTCCACGATGTCTGGATGGAGATGATCCCCGAGTGCATCGTGATGGAATGCGAGCCCGTCGGCTACGCCCGCTCGCCCTACAGCAAGCGCCGCATCTGGGTCGACGTGCGCAACCAGCTCTTCGTGGCGTCGGTCACCTTCGACCGCAAGGGCGACATGTGGAAGTCCTTCGAGCCGCAGTTCGCCCAGTTCAGCAACCAGCACGAGACCTTCCTACACGGCAAGGACCCGGCGTGGTCCTGGACCAGCGTGCAGATCTTCGACATCCAGGCGGACCGTTCCACCCGCTACTACGTGGGCAAGGAGGTCGAAGGCGGCTACAAGACCAGCTTCGAGGCCGATCCCGACGAGGTCTATAACCAATACATGACCCAACAGGCCATCCAGCGGCTGGGCTCGTAGCCCGACCGACCGTTCAGCAACTGTCCTGAACGGTCGATAAAGACAGAGACCGGATACCGGTCAACGCATGACAGGGAGACGACAACACGGCCGGACCGCCCGCCCGAGGCGGGCGGTCCGGCCGGTGCGATCAACGAGGAGATAATTCGATGAAAGGAAAGTTTGGACTTCTGGCCATATTCGCGGCCGGCATCCCCATGGCAGCGCATGCCGACTGGTGGGAGGACATCAACATCAGCACCAGCGGCTTCCTCCGTCCGGAGGTCTCGATCAAGACCACCTCCGACGAGAACCCGTTCAACCAGCTCGGCAACCCCTTCAACAGCCGGACCGTGTCGCGTACCGGCCAAAACAATGCGCCCGGCGCGGCTCCCGCAATCACTGATGAGGTGTCTCGACCCTTCCCGACCGCGGATAACGAGTTCAACTACACCATCATGCGCGGCGAATTCAACTTCGACGCTAGGCTGACCTCGAACCTGCGTTTCATCGCCGAGGTCCGCGGCATCTACGATGTCGACCGCTATGACAACATCGACGGCAACGAGGCTCCCGGCGTCAACCCCGCCGGCAAGCTGAACCAGCGGCCGAACCTGTTCGAGTACCGCGTGGAGAACGGCGACGGCGTCCACGGGCGCGAGACGCCGATGGCGCTGGAGATCGCGGGCCAGGACTACATGATGGACCTGCCCAAGTTCTTCTTCGACTACCAGCGCGGTCCCTTGAACCTGCGAATAGGCAACCAGCAGATCGCCTGGGGCCAGTCGATCTTCTTCCGCGTCATGGACGTGCCCAACGGCCTCGACCTGCGGCGGCACAGCCTGCTGGACTATGTGCCCGAGGAGTTCTCGGACAAGCGCGTACCCTCTCCCGCGATCCGGGCCTCCTACATGGTCGGCGGCTGGGAGATGGACGCCTTCGTGCAGCACTTCCGCCCGACCATCTATGCCAACCCGAACACGCCGTACAACACCATCGGCTCGCAGTTCACCGTGCACGACCAGTACGGCGAGGTGGACAAGGAGGCCAACTACGGCATCCGGATGAAGGGCCCGGCCGGCCCTGTCACGCTGCAGTTCATGGCCGCCCGCCGCTACGGCCCCGAGGGCACGTTCCGCTGGACCCAGTCCGGCGTGAACAAGGCCATCCCGGGTCTGCCCGGTACCGGCCCGGTCATGGCCCAGACGGCGTTCGAGGTCGATCCTACCGGCGTGCATTCGGCCGACGAGTGGTTCACCTACGCCGGCCTGTCGCGCCTGGACGCCATCAGTGCCCTGAACACATCCGTCGAGGAGTTCCCGATCGTGGGCGCGGCTTTCGGTTCCCAGCCAGTAGCCAGCGATGCGGAAGCCCGCCTGCTGCTGGATTACTTCTACCAGACCGCCGGCCCCCTGCGCGGCCACATCGCGCGGGAGTACCACCGCGAGAACGTCTTCGGCGCGGGCATCAGCCACGTCTTCCGCGGCGCCCCGGGCTCGCTGCTCGACCAGCTGATCGCCAACATCGAGGTGCAGTACGCCGACGACCGCACCTTCACCAACCCCAACCTGAGCCGGGAGCACATTGTCGACGACGAGTGGACCGCCGCGCTGGTGCTGGAGAAATACCAGAAGTTCAGCTACACCTTCCCGGCCACCTACATGGTGCTGCAGTGGATGCACAAGTCCGAGAGCGACATCTTCGGGCGGCATCTGAGCGGCATGGGCGGTAGCGTGGACGAGACCGCCAGGCAGACCAGCACACCGAGCAGCGCCAACTACATCGCCTTCGCGGTGCAGCAGCCGTTCCCGAACCTGATCTGGCGGGCGGACCTCGCGGTGCTGTACGACGTCGAGGGCGGCATGCTCGTCCAGCCGGCGATGCGCTGGAAACCGGGCGGCCCCTGGGCGGTCGAGGCGTTCTACAACCTCGTGGACGGCGAGCTGGGCAGCAAGAAGCCGAGTTACAACGCCCTGTCGACCGCCGACTACGCGGACGAGCTGACCATGCGGGTCACCTACCAGTTCTAAGGACCGTCTCTCTCCCCCCGGTCCTCCAGTGTGCCGGCGTCCCTTCGTGGGCGCCGGCCTTTTTTATGGCAGTTCACTGCTGTCCGGGGAATCTTTGAGTCATGCAAGATAATCCCATAGCT
>NZ_APNM01000025.1:0-19976 GCF_040361335.1 Salinisphaera sp. PC39
CCTGGCACTTAAGATGCCGTATAAGAGGGGGGAGTCCATCCCATCAGAAAAGCGCATCGCGCTTTATCCGGGAACCAGGGAAGCGTTCTCCTCGCACTGGACCCCGGATGAGACGCGCCGCGTCTCTCCGGGGTGACGGACAGCCGTGGATATCATGCAATCCCGGATCATGCTTAACGGCGTGTCCGGGATAAAAAATGGCCTTGTCCTCGCTCTGTGTCCTCTGTGCCTCTGTGGTTAGCCCACCTAACGAACGAGCTGGTTCAGGTCGAACACCGGCAGCAGGATCGCCAGCACGATCATCAGCACCAGGCCGCCCATGAGCAGGATCACGGCCGGGCCGATGATGCCCATCACGCCCTGGCGCAGGGTCTCGACCTCGCGTTCCTGGTGCTCGGCGGCGCGGGCCAGCATGGTCTCCAGCTCGCCGGCGAGTTCGCCGTTGGCGATCATGTGCAGGGTGATCGGCGGGAACAGGCGCTCGGCCCCCAGGGCACGGTGGATGGCCTCGCCCTCGCGCACCTTGCCGGCGGCGCGCTGGATCGCCTCCCGCATGGGCAGGTTCGAGACCACGTCGGCGCCGATGGTCATGGCGTCCAGCGCGGGCACGCCGCTCTGGGCCAGGATCGACAGGGTGCGGGTGAAGCGGGCGGTGTTCACGCCGCGCACGAAGCGCCCGATCACCGGGAGCTGCAGGATGCGCCGCTGGACCTGGCGGCGGATCGGCTCGCGGCGCAGGGCATAGGCGGCCCCGACCACTGCCGCGGCCAGCCCCAGCGCCAGCAGCCAGCCCCAGGCGCGCAGGAAGTCCGACATCCCGATCAGCGCCTTGGTCAGCCCCGGCAGTTCGGCGTCCACGCTCTCGAAGACCTGCACCAGATTGGGTACCACCGTGGCCAGCAGAACCACGACGATCGCGATGGCGATGAAGGTCAGGAAGGCCGGGTAGAGCAGGGCGCCCATCACCTTCTGGCGCATCGCCTGCTGGTCCTCGACATAGTCGGCCAGACCCTCCAGGACCTCGTCGAGGCGTCCGGATTGCTCGCCGGCCGCGACCGTGGCGCGGTAGAGCTGGTTGAAGCTCACCGGGAAGGACGCCAGTGCCGAGGCCAGGGTGCGGCCCTCCACCACCTGCGAGCGCACGCCCATGATGATGCGTTGCGGCCGGGCGTTCTCGGTCTGCTCGGCGACGGCCTTCAGCGCCTCCTCCATGGGCAGGCCGGCGCGCGAGAGGGTGGCGAGCTGGCGCGTGAACAGCGACAGGTCGGTGACGCTCATGCCGCGCTCAAACGAGAACAGCCGACGCGAGCCGCCGCTGTCGGTGACCGGGCGTACCTCGAGCGGCGTCAGGCCGCGGTCGCGCAGTTCCGCGCGCACGGCGCGCGGGGCGTCGCCCTCGATGACGCCCTTCTTCTCGCGACCGCGGGCGTCGAGGGCGGTGTATTCGAAGGCGGCCATGAGTCAGGCGAAAGCGGCAGGATGAGAGAGACGGGCAAGAGCCGCGGGGCGGCCGTTGTTCCGGCGTTCGCCCGGCATCGTTATTCCTTGACCTCGTTCGCGCCGACGATGCTTTCCTCGCGCGTGACCCGCAGGACCTCTTCCAGGGTGGTCACGCCCGCGAGGACGTTGCGGCGGCCGTCGGCGCGCATGCTCGGGGTCTGCGTGCGGGCGTGCGCCTCCAGCACGTGCTCGGCGGCTTGGTCGTGGATCAGGGTACGCATGCGGTCGTCGACCACCACCAGCTCGTAGATGCCGGTGCGGCCGCGGTAGCCGGAGTTGTTGCAGGCCTCGCAGCCGGCGGGGCGATAAAGCGTGGGCGGATCCTCGGGATCGCACTTGAGCCGTTCGCAGGCCTTGGCATCGGCGGTGTAGGGCACGCGGCACTCCTTGCAGAGCACGCGCACCAGCCGCTGCGCCATGATCCCGATCACGCTGGAGGACAGCAGGAACGGCTCCACGCCCATGTCGCGCAGGCGGGCGATGGCGCCGACCGCGGTGTTGGTGTGCAGGGTCGACAGCACCAGGTGGCCGGTCAGCGACGACTGGACCGCGATCTCGGCGGTTTCCAGGTCGCGGATCTCGCCGATCATCACCACGTCCGGGTCCTGGCGCAGGATCGCGCGCAGGCCGCGGGCGAAGCTCATGTCGACCTTGGTGTTGACCTGGGTCTGGCCGATGCCGTCGAGGTAGTACTCGATCGGGTCCTCGACCGTCATGATGTTGCGGCTGCGGTCGTTGATCCGCGTCAGGGCGGCGTACAGCGTGGTGGTCTTGCCGGAACCCGTGGGACCGGTGACCAGCAGGATGCCGTGCGGTTTGTGGATCAGCTCGTCGATGTCGTGCAGGGTCTGCTCCGGCATGCCTAGCTGCGACAGGTCCAGACGGCCGGCCTGCTTGTCGAGCAGGCGCATCACCACCCGCTCGCCGTTGCCCGAGGGGATGGTGGACACCCGGATGTCTACCGGGCGGCCGGCGATGCGCACCGAGATGCGTCCGTCCTGCGGCAGCCGCTTCTCGGCGATGTCCAGCCGCGCCATCACCTTCACGCGCGATATCAGCACCGGCGCCAGCGAACGCGGCGGGTGCAGCACCTCGCGCAGCACGCCGTCCACCCGGAAACGCACCGTCAGGCGCGATTCGAACGGCTCGATATGGATGTCCGAGGCGTTTTCCTTGACCGCTTCGGTGAGCAGGGCATTGATCAGGCGGATGATGGGCGCGTCGTCGGCCGATTCCAGCAGGTCCTGCGGCTCGGACAGCGCGCGCGCCGCGCTGGACAGGTCGATGTCCTCGTCCAGGCCCTCCACGATTTGGGCGGACTCGGCGGCGTCGGTCTCGAAGCTGGCCTGGAGCAGGCTGTCGAACTCCTCGGCGGTGACCGTGTTCAGCCGCAGCGGCCGGCCGACCTGGCGCCGCACCTCGCACAGGGCGGTGCGGGTGACGTCCGGCCGGCAGTTGATCTCCATGCCGTCGTCGCCCAGGTCGCGGGCGAGCATCACCCCGTAGCGCTTCGCGAAGGCGAAGGGCAGCCGGTGGGGTGCTTCCGGTTCGCGGCTGGCTTCCTCGCTCATGGCTCGATATCCCGCGTCAGCGGGGCTGGTTCAACTGGTCGCCGCGTCGCTTCTCGCGGTCGGCTTCCGTGCCGGATTTGTCCGACGGCGCCGTCGGTTTCTCCTGGACCGCGTCATCCTTGAACACCGGGTCGTCGGTGAAGCTTTCCAGCGGCGGCGCCATCGGCCGTTCTTCCTCGTTCATCAGCGGGATGCTGTTCTCGCGCTGCTGCCTCTGCAGTTCCCGCATGTAGTCGTATTTCTGGCGCGTATAGTAGGAGGCCGCGCCTTCGCCGCGCATGACCTTCACGCGGATGAAGTTCAGTAGGTTCTGCTTGGTCTTGTCGACGGTGCGCGAGGTGAACAGTTCACCCAGCAGCGGGATGTCGCCGAGCACCGGCACCTTCTGGCGCGATTCCGTGACGCTGTCGTCGATCAGGCCGCCCAGGACCAGGATCTGGCCGTCCTCCACCTCGACCGAGGTCTTGAGGGTGCGGTTGTTGGTGATCAGGTCCACGGCGCCTCCCGCGCCCTCGTTGATGCTGGACACCTCCTGGTCGATCTTGAGCCGGATGGTGTTGCCGGCGTTGATCTGCGGGGTGATGCCCAGGGTCAGGCCCACGTCCTTGCGCTCCACGGTCTGGAACGGGTTGGTCACGCCCTGACCGGTACCGGTATTGGTGTACTGGCCGGTGATGAAGGGCACTTCCTGGCCGACCTGGATCTCGGCCTCCTCGTTGTCCATGGTCATCAGCGACGGCGTGGACAGGACATTGGTGTTGGAGTCGCCGGACAGGGCCTTGAGGAGCACGGCGAAGCTGGTGCCGTCCTCGTTGAACTGGCCCATGCCCAGGTTGAGGCCCTGCTGGATCAGTCCCAGGGGCGAGCCGTCGCCGGCCAGGCCGGGTATGGCCTGCAGCGTGTTGGGATCGAGGATGCTGGCGGAGGCGACGCGCTCCTCGTTGAACACGGCCACGTCCACGCCCAGCTCGCGCGAGCGGTCGATGGTGACCTCGGCGATGATCGCCTCCACCAGGACCTGGCCGCGGCGGATGTCGAGCTGGCTGACGACGTCCCGCACCTCGCGCATGATGTCGGCCGGCGCGGTGACCACCAGCGCGTTGGCGTCCGGCTCGGCGATGATCCGCACTTCGCCCTTGGAAACGGCGCCGCCGTCGCCGCTGCCCGACGTCTGGCGCTCGGTGAAGGTCTTGAGCACCTCGGCCAGGGATTCGGCGTCGGCGTAGTCGAGATAGAGGACCTGGGTGCCGCCCTGGGACTCGCGCGGGGTGTCCAGGTCGGCGATGATCGCCCGCAGCCGCAGGCGCGAGGACTGGTTGCCGGCGATCAGCACGCTGTTGGTGCGCACGTCCGCGATCGCGGTGAAGCTCTCGCCGCCGCGGTTGGAGTCGCCCTTGAGCTGGTCGACCACGCGCACCACTTCCTCGGCGCTGGCGTGCTCGAGCTGGATGATCTCGACGTCCTTGGAACCCTGGCGGTCGATGCGGCGCACGATGTCGCCCAGACGCCGCACGTTGGCGCTGCGGTCGGAGATGATCAGGATGTTGGAGGCGGGGTAGGCGGCCAGGTGGCCGTACTGCGGCACCAGCGGCCGCAGGATCGGCACGAGCTGGTCGGCGGGCACGTTCTCCACCCGCATGACCCGGGTGACGATGTCCTCGCGGGTGTCGCCGCCGCGGCCGAAGCCGCCGTCCTGCTTGGCGTTCACCTGCGGGATGATCTTGGTGACCTCGCCGGCCGGCACCGCCGAGAAGCCGTGTACCTCCAGCACCGAGAGAAAGGTCTCGTAGAGTTCGTCCGCGGACATCGGCTGGTTGGACAGCACCGTGACCTCGCCCTTGACCCGGGGGTCGACCACGAAGTTGCGTCCCGTGATCTCGCTGACCGTGGCGATCAGCGCGTTGATGTCCGCCTCCTTGAAGTTGAGGGTGAAGGCGTCGCCGTTGGTCTGCTCGACCCGGGCTTGTCCCTGCGATCCCTGCTGGGCCGTCGCCGGCCCGGTCGCGATCACGGCGGACGCGGCCAGGGCCGCCACGGCAAAGGCTGTTCGGATAGCGGTCATTGGAAACTCACGGTCATCGTTCTTTGCTCTCCCCCGCGTTCCAGCGTCACGGTGACGCTGCTGGCTTCGGAGAGCGTGCGCAGTACTTCCATGTTTCTGCTCGCGTTGTCGAGCCGGACCCCGTTGATGGCCGTTACCAGCTCACCGGGTCGGAGGCCCAGCTCCCGGAATAGTTCCCGTTCCTGGCCCGGGTAGATGCGGTAGCCGATTAAGTTACCGTCCTCCCGCTCGGGCTGTAAACGAATGTACTGTGAAATCGTCGCCGGGTCATTGAGTACCTGCCGGCGGATGCCCCCGAGTTCCTCGGCGGCCGCGCCGGTCACGCGCTCGCCGCCGGCGACCCGGCGCACGGCGCCCTCGGGCCGCTTGTCGCGCTCCAGGGTCAGGGTCTCGTAGCGGCCGTTGCGGTCCAGGATCACGCGATTGGCGTAGATCGCGTGCAGCTTGACGTTGCTGGTCACGGTGTCGCCCACGGCGTAGGCGCTCTGGTCCCGGCCGTCGGCCCGGATCAGGGCCCAGGAGCGCTCGCCGCTGCGGCTGGAGACGATCCCGGTCAGCGTGAGATTGAGCCGGGTCTCCGGCGCGTCGATCACCTCGTCGGCGGCGCCGGGCGCCTCGGCCGCCTTCTCCCCGAACAGATGCGCCGCGGCGATGGTGTCCACGTCCACCGGCTCGCCGGTCGCGGTGCGCGAGCCGGCCACGGCGAAGTCCCCGGACAGCGGCGTGGTCTCGACCGGCCACAGGAGCCAGAACAGGCGCGCGGCCGCCAACCCGATCATCACCACGATCAGGGCGTTGGCAAAAGCGGGCAGGTACGGCGCGAAACGCCGCGCGTTGGCTGGCACGGTCCCCGTCATCGGCGCATGATAACGTAGTGCGCCCGGGCGCGTTAGGCGGTATCGGTCTTTGTCACGGAACCGTCACGGCAGGGTCCCGGGGGGCGATTCCCGTCCCCGCGGACGACGGGGTAACATGCGCCTTTCCTCATGGGGCGGGGCGGACGGCCCGGCTGGCGACACGCAATGTATCTGCGCTATTTCGGATTCCAGGACCATCCGTTCTCGATCACGCCGGATCCGGCGTTCCTGTACCTGAGCGCCCATCACCGCGAGGCGCTCGGTCACCTGCTGTACGGCACCGGCGAGCACGGCGGGTTCGTCCAGCTCACCGGCGAGGTCGGCACCGGCAAGACCACCCTCATCCGGGCGCTGCTGTCGCAGGACATCGAGGACGTGGACGTGGCCCTGTGCCTCAATCCGCGCCTGACGGTGACCGAGTTCGTGGCCGCGATCTGCGACGAACTGGGGGTCGACTACCCGCGCGAGCCCGAGCCGACCCTGAAATCCCTGGTCGACGCCCTCAACGCGCACCTGCTGGAAGCCCACGCCGCCGGCCGGCGCACCGTGGTGGTGCTGGACGAGGCCCAGAATCTCAGCCGCGACGTGCTGGAGCAGGTGCGCCTGCTCACCAACCTGGAGACCCACAAGCACAAGCTGCTGCGGATCATCCTGGTGGGGCAGCCGGAGCTGGCCGACCTGCTGCAGCGGCCGGACCTGCGCCAACTCGCCCAGCGGATCACCGCGCGCTATCACCTGTGCAGCCTCAACCGCCGCGAGACCCGCTCTTACATCACCCACAGGCTGGAGCGGGTGGGCGGCGGCCCGCACGTGTTCACGCCGGCGGCCTGCGCCGCCGTCTATCGCTGCACCGGGGGTGTGCCGCGACTGATCAACATCGTCTGCGAACGGGCCCTGATGGGCGCCTACAGCGAGGGCCGGCGGCGGGTCGGCTGGCGCACGGTGCGCCGGGCCGCGCACGAGACCCTGCCGCGTTACGGCGGGGGCGAGCCGCGCCAGTGGCGCGACGCGGTGATGCCGGCGGCGGTGCTGCTGGGTGCCACGGCGCTGGCCCTGGCGCTGCACTACGGGGTGCGCGGCGGCGCGGACATGACCGGGCTGTTCGCGGGCGTGGGCGACAACATCGACGACGCGGTCGCGACCGCGGACGCCGGCGACGCCGCGTCGTCGGCCGCCGAAGGCGGCAACGCCGGGGGCACGGGGGACAAGAGAGAGGCGGCCGGCAGCGGGGACGGGACGTCGCCGGCCCGGTCCGGCGGCGGGGACGCGGCCGCGAAGTCCGCGCCGGCCGCCGATGTCGACAGCCTGGCGCTACCCGGCGGCAGCGCCGGCCTGGATCAGCTCCTGCGCCTCTGGGGGGTGTTCGGCAGTGCCGTCAACAGCGACTGCGGCAACCTGGCGGTCGGCGATCTGCGCTGTTTCTCCGCGCGCGGCGGTTTCGACGACCTTGCCCTATACGATCGCCCGGCCTTGCTGACGCTGCGCGAGGGCCGACACCGGCGGCGGGTGCTTCTCAGCCGTCTCGACGACGCCACCGCCACCCTGGTGTTTCCGCAGGGCACGCGCGACGTGCCGCGTTCGCGCCTGGCCGAGCTCTGGACCGGCGAGTTCCAGGTCGTGTGGCGGCGCGCGGCGGCGCCGAGCTATGCCGGCGTGGGCACCGTCGGCCAGTCCGTGAGCTGGCTGCGGCGCCGCCTGGCCCTGGCGCGCGGCGAGAACCCGGACGCGCGGGTGGGGCAGCCGTCGCCGGTGTTCGACGAGACCCTGGAGGCGGAGTTGCGGCGTTTCCAGCTCACCAACGGCCTCGACCCGGACGGCATGCTCGGGCCGCGCACCATGATCGTGCTCGAGAACCTGACGCCGACGCCCGGCACGCCGCGGCTCACGGGTACGGGAGGCGGTTGACGTGTCCTATCTCCTGGATGCCCTGCGTAAGGCCGAGCGCGAACGCCACCGCGAGCGCGGGCCCGACCTCGCGGATATCCACGAGCCGCTGGCGGAGACGGGCCGGCAGCGGTTGCCGGCATGGGTGGCGCCGCTGGTCGCGGTGCTGGTGCTGACCAACCTGGGCGTGGTGGGCGCGTTCTGGCTGCTGCGGGACGGGAATCCGCAGCCGCCCGCGGCGCCGGCCTCCCCGGAGACCGGCACGGCGGCGGCCGCCGCCCCGCCCGCGAAACCCGCGCCGCCGCCCGAACCGCGCGCCGCGACGGCGGCATCGCCGGCGCCCGCGCAACCGCGGCCGGCGCCGTCGGCGGAGACAACGACCCGCCCGCAGGCCGCGCCGGCTCCCGCGCGGCGGGAGGAGCCGGCCACCTGGGCCGAGTCGGAATCCGGGTTCGACGGCGAAGACAGCTACCGGGAGCCCGCCGACTCGGTGGCGGCGTTGCCGGCCGACGTCCGCCGGCAACTGCCCGGGATCGAGGTCAACGGCCATCTGTACAGCAGTGTGCCGGGGCGCAGCTTCATCCTGATCAACGGTCGCCGCTACCGCGAGGGCGAGCGCCTCCGCGAAGGCCCGGCGATCGTGACCATCGACGAGGGCGGCGCGATACTGGATTACCGGGGCGAGCGCTTCCGGGTGTCCGCCCCGCGCTGAGTTTCGAGCCGGGATGCCGCTCCGTCGTCAACCAACGCCCGCGGGATCGATACCGTCGCTCCTCGCTGCCATGCTCCTGCTTCTCTGGCCGCCGTCGCCGGCCGACGCCGCCGACGGCATGCGTTGCCAGGGGCGGCTGGTGGATCGCGGCGACAGCGCCGCCGAGGTGCGGGCGGTCTGCGGCGAGCCCGATTTCACCGACCGCTGGGAGGCGGACGAGGTGCCGCCGAACGCCGTGGTGCCGGACGTGCGGATCTGGGTCTACAACCCCGGGCCGGGACGCCTGCTGTCGATCCTGCGTTTCCGCAACGGCCGTCTGCAATCGGTCGGCAACGACGGCTACGGCTTCGCCGTGCCCGGCCCGCGCGACTGCGAGCCCAACCGTATCGTCCCGGGCATGAGCAAGTACCGGCTGCTGGAAACCTGCGGCGAGCCGATGCAGCGCGACGCCATCGTCCTCAACCGCCCCCTGAGGCATCGGCCCGGCGGCTATTTCGTCACGGTGCGGCGCGAGAAATGGCTCTACAATTTCGGCAGCAGCCGCCTGCAGCGCGAGGTGACGCTGGAGAACGGGGTCGTCACGGACGTGACCACCGGCGAGCGGGGTTTCCGCGAGGACGACTGAGTCACTCGCGTCGCTCGTCCCCGGCGCCGCCGTGATGACGGTCGCGCGACGCCCGTTGCCGCCAGTTGCCGGCCCAGTCGCGGCGGACCTCCGGCGGCATGCGCACGGCCGCGTCCCGCATGATCGTGTGGGCGGTGGCCTGCAGGCCGGAGGTGGCGGCGGCCAGGTCGGCCAGGGCGCGATCCAGGGCCGCCGGGTCCAGATCCGGCTCCGCCAGGGCCGCGGCCAGGCGCTGCCGGGCCTCCCGGTGGGCGTGGAACTGTTCGCGCATCTCGCCGCGATGCTCGCGGAAGGCGGCGTGCAGCACATCCCGCGCCGCCTCCGGCGCGCCCGGCAAGGGCCGCAGGAAACTCATGTGCGGGCGTTCGCCCGCGTGCCGGCCGAGCAGGATGCCCGCCAGCAGTAGATTGCCGGCCAGCGACAGGGCGAGCGTGACGCCCAGTGCCGCGAGCCAGCGACGCGATCCGGTCATTGCCAATCCTCCTCGCTGGTTACCTGGGCGTAGACCACGGTCGCCAGGTCGACCTCCGGGCCGTCGTCGAGCCAGACGGCGCCCATTGCCATCCCGGCCAGGAAACAGGACAGACCCAGGGCGGCGCCGGCGGTCCACCAGCGCGCGGGCAGGCCGGGGATCGCCGCCGTGTCCGGCACGGTCCGCGGATGGGTCGCGGGAATCGCACGCAGCCGGGCGCGCAGCCGCGCCGGCGCGACCGTTTCGGTCTGCAGCGTCTCGAACCCGTGTGCCAGGGCGCGGGCCGCGGCCAGCCGCCGCCGGGCCTCGGCCGAGCGCCGGAGCAGGCGGCGCGTGCGCAGTCGCTGCGCCACGCCCCAGGCGGCCGGGTCCGGGCCGCGGGTATCGAGCAGTGTCTGGAATTCTTGCAGTGTCATGGCAGCCATCAACCTCCGTCACGGGCGCCGGCCAGGGCCGCGCGCAGACTGCGCCGCGCACGCACCAGCAGCGCCTCCAGCGCCTTCACCGAGATCGTCATCGCCGCCGCGGCCTCGCGGTTCGAGAATTCGCGCTGCAGGCTCAGCGATACCGCCGTGCGCTGGTTCGCGGGCAGGCCGTCGATGGCCTTGGTCAGGCGCTCCCGCTGGAGCGCGGCCTCCGCGGCGGTTTCCGGATCGCCGTCCGGGGCCGCCTGTTCGGGCGGCGAATCCGGCATCGGCGCCTCGACGGTGCCGCGGCGCATGTTGAGGCAGGTGTTGGTGGTCACGCGGTACAGCCAGGTCGTGAACCGGGCCCGGCCGGGCCGGTAACGGTCCGCCCGGGTCCACAATCGCACGAACACCTCCTGCGCGGCGTCCTCGGCGTCGGCGTCGTTGCCGAGGATCCGCCGGGAGAGCGCGAAGACGCGGTCGGCATGGCGGTCGGCCAGGACCTCGAAGGCGTCCGCGTCGCCTTGCGCCACCCGTGCGACCAGTTCGTCGTCATCCTCGCGCTCCCCCATGCGGACGCGCCCCGGCCTACGGCTTGTCCATGCCGCGGCGCTTGTCGCGCATCGCCTTCATCTCGTCGCGCGTGAGCTTGCCGTCGCCGTCGGTATCCGCCTTATCGAAGAAGGGGAAGGGGGCGTCGGCCATCTCGTCGCGGGAGATACGGCCGTCGTTGTCGGCGTCGAGCTTGTCGACCCAGGCGTCGCGCTTCTCCTGCATCCGCTGGCGCATTTTCTCGTGGCGCCCCTCCATCTTCTTGCGATGGGTGTCCATCTCTTCATCGGTCACATAGCCGTCGCCGTCGGCGTCCATGCGATCGAACATCTGCACCCGCATCTGGCGCATCTCTTCCTTGGAGACAGCGCCGTCGCCGTCGGTATCGGCGCGGTTGCCGCCGTGCGGGAAGGCGAGGGCGGTGCCGGTGCCCAGGAGCAGGGCGACCGCGGGCAACAATATTCGGGTCATCGGGGTCATGGCGGATCTCCATCCAGGGGACCGCCGGCGAATCCGGCGGGTTCATGAGTGATACACATCGTCGCGGCGAAACCCTGCGCGCCGTCTTCGATTGTGCCACCGGCGCCGGCCGGGTTGACGCGGGCGTCTCGCGGTAGTGTGCTGTCGATGCGGCAATCACCCGGTCGGGAGGGTGCGATGACCACCACGGTACGGGAAGTGCTCGATACCAAGGGCCGGGACATCTGGTCCGTCGGCCCGGACGCCACCGTCTACCAGGCCCTGGTCCTCATGGCCGAGCGATCCATCGGCGCCCTGCTCGTGTTGGAAGGCGGCCGGCCGGTGGGCCTGCTCTCCGAGCGCGACTACGCGCGCAAGGTGATCCTGGCCGGACGCGCCTCGCGCGACACGCCGGTCCGCGATGTCATGACCACGCGCGTGGTCGGGGTCGCGCCCGAGCGCACGGTCGAGGAATGCATGGCGCTGATGACCGACAAGCGTGTCCGGCATCTGCCGGTCATGGAAGGCGAGCGGTTATTGGGCGTGGTCTCCATCGGCGATCTCGTCAAGGCGATCATCGCCGAGCAGCGCTTCATCATCGAGCAACTGGAGAGCTATATCTCCGGCTGACCCACATGCCGTGTCGGGGATTGCCGGCGGGGCGCCGGCGCGATTTCCGGTAAAATGGGGTGTTGTGATTCCTGACCCATTCCGGACCGGACGACGCCCCATGGAACGAGAGATTGCCGTCGAGGGCGGCTTCAACCTGCGCGACCTGGGCGGCTACGAAACGGTGCACGGCGACCGCGTTCGTTGGCGCCGGGTATTGCGTAGCGGCCATTTCAACGAATTGTCGGAGGCGGGGCGGCGCGAGGTCGCCGACCTCGGCATCCGTACCGTGGTCGATCTGCGCGAGCAGTGGGAGATGGAGGCCATGCCCTCGGAATGGTGCCGCGGGCGCGATGTCGAGATCGTCAATGCGCCGCGTTCGCTGCACGAAGCCTTCGACAACCGCAAGCTGTTGAAGTGGGACGAGGAACAGTCCCTGGAGGACGCGCGCAAGCAGCGCATCGACACCTACAGCCGCAAGCCGCGGCAGTTCGCGCCGGCCGTGCAGCGGTTGTTCGAGGTGCTGGCGCGCGACGAAAGCTATCCGGTCGTCTTCCACTGCATGACCGGCAAGGACCGCACGGGCTTCATCGCCGCCGTGCTCCTGGAGTGGCTGGGCGTCGACCGCGAGACCGCGATCGAGGACTATCTCTTCACCACGCAAGTGTTCGAGCGCATGCCGGTCGAGCGCATGCAGAGCATCCTCGCTCACTACGGCCTCAAGCCCGGCCGCGAGCAGGCCCTCCAGGTCCTGGCCGAGGTGCGCTCGGAGTACCTGGAGGCCAGCCTCGATGTCATCGATCGCGAGCTGGGCGGCCTGGAACGCTATGTCTCCGAGGTGGCCGGCGTCCCCGACGAGCAGCGCAAGGCCGTTCGCGAGCGGTTGCTGGAGACCGCCTGAGCCGGATTGTAGGACAGGAAATGGTATACGCTTGTCGCCGGTGCGGGAGGCGCACGACGACAAGCGAGGAGATACCACCATGTCCGTCTACTGGATCGGAGTCTACGATATCGCCGACGAGGCCGGTTACCAGCGCTACCTGGAGGGGGCCTTGCCGAACCTGCAGAAGCACAACGTCGAAATACTGGTGGCCGACCCCACCGCGCGCTGCAAGGAGGGCAGCCCCCGGCAGATGGCGGTCGTGCTGCGCTTCGAGTCCGAAGATCACGCCATGGCCTGGTACAACGATCCCGAGTACCAGCCGCTCCTGAAGCTGCGCCTGGAATCCACGACCAACCAGACGGCCCTGCTGGCGCAGGAATTCCGTCTGCCCGAGGGCTGACCGGGGAGCGCGGGAGGATACGCGGTCGTCCCCACGGCACCGGCGTCTCCTGGCGGGTCCTGACGATCCTGCTGGGTTTCAGTCTGACCGGGGCCGACTGCGCCTTCTTCTATTCCTCGTCGGGCGGCGACGATGACGACGATCCCGATTTTCTCTGTCCCGTCGCCGACGCCGGCCCCGACCGCGAGGTGCCGGTCGGCAACACCGTGATCCTGGACGGTTCCGACAGCCGCAGCGCCGGTCCGGGGACGCTCGAATACGACTGGGTGCTGGTGACGGTTCCGTCCGCCAGCGAGGCCGCCCTGTCCGACGCCGGCACGGTCTCGCCCCGGTTCACCGCCGATGTCGCCGGCCGGTACACGGCCGAGCTGGAGGTTCGCGCCGGCGGCTGCACCAGCGACCCCGACGCGGTCACCATCACCGCGGTCATCGGCAACGCGGCGCCGACCGCCGACGCCGGCGGGGATCGCCGGGCCGCCCCGGGAGAACTCATTCGTCTCGACGGCAGCGCCAGCGGCGACGCCGACGGCGAGCCCGTGAGCTATCGCTGGGAAATCGCCGAACGCCCGACAGGCAGCACCGCCGTCATCCTCGATCCCCATGTGCCCAGGCCGCGCCTGGTGCCGGACGCGCCGGGCGAATACCGCGTGCGCCTGATCGTGGACGATGGCTGGAAGACGAGTCGTCCGGCCGAGGTACGGGTGACTGCCGACGCGCCTTGAGCGTGCCTGTGTCGCAGTTGCGTCACCAGGCCAAATGCTAATAAAATCTAATAATGCACCGAGTGCAATGGACGCGCCGGGCACTCAAGGAGGCCGCCCGACTCGATCGCACGGACCGCGAACGCGTCGTCGAAGCGGTCGGCGGGTTGGCGGTTTGGCCCGATTGCCGCCAATGGCTGGATATAAAGCCTCTGCGCCGGCATGACCACCAATTCCGTCTGCGTGTCGGTCGTTTCCGGGTGTTGTTCGATGTCGTGGAGGGCCTGCGGGTGGTCTCGGTGGAGCGAGTGAGGAAACGCGATGAGCGCACGTATTGATTACCGTATCGAGGACCAGGGCGGCCGGCGTTATGCGGTCCTCCCGTTGGAGCAATTCACCGATCTGGTCGAACGTGCCGGCAATGCGGATGACCTGACGATTCCGCATGAAGTGGCGAGCCGCCATTTGGTGGAGGAGATCTCCCTGGTGCGCGCGTGGCGGGAGTACCTCGGTTTGACGCAGGCACGCCTGGCCGAACGACTGGGTGTGACCCAGGGGCAGGTGGCGCAGTGGGAGGCACCCGATGCCAGGCCGCGCCGGGCATCGCTCAAGCGCATAGCCAGTGCTCTCGGTCTCTACGTGGGGCAGCTCACGTTGGCGGATGAGCCGACGCCTGAGCGGATGGACCGCTGAATCGCCTCCCGTGTCCGAGCACTATATCAACCGCCGCCGTATCGTCTTCGGCGACTGCGATCCCGGCGGTATCGTCTACACACCCCGTGTCAGCCACTTCGTGGTGGAGGCGGGGCTGGCATTCCTCGGCGCGCGGCTGGGACGGCCCGCCGAGCGCTACCTGTTCGAGCTCGGTATCGGGCCGCCCGCGCGGTCCCTGAACATCGACTTCCTGGCCCCCATGACCTGGGACGACGAGCTCGACATCCGGGTCACGGTCAAGGAAATCCGGACCCACGCGTTCACGCTCGCGATGGAAGCCTGCGTCGGCGATACCAATACCTTCAACGCCGAACTGGTGATGGTTTGCGTCGCCATGGACACCTTCAAGACGACGTCTATCCCCGCCGAGTTGCGGCGTGTGCTGGTGGCTGACGGATGATCCCGGTGGGCATCGGCCCGTGTGCCGTCCGGGCTGACGGTGATGCGTGGCTTGACAACAAGCCGGGACACGGGCACTTGTGGTTCCGGGGACCGCCTTGAATCGAGCCATGCGAAGGCTGTTCAGACGCCTGTTGAATCGCGATGTGCGCACCGGCCTCCTCGCCGGTGCCGCCTATCTGGCGGTATCCCTGCTGTGGATCGTGCTCACGGACGGCCTGGTCCGCGAAATCGCCGCCGGGCCGGATGAAATCGTCCGCTACCAGACGATCAAGGGTGGGTTTTTCGTATTGGTGATGGCCGTGGTCATCGGCGTCGTCGCTTATGTGATCACGCGCCAGAACGAGACGGCCACCGAGATCCTGGACGCGCTGCGCACGGATCCGATCACCAGGCTTCCCAGCCGTCGGGCCGCCATCGATCTGATGGAACGGTGGTTACGGCGCGGTGACTCGTTCAGCCTGCTACTGCTCAACATCCGCCGGTTCGGCCGTTTGAACGCGGCACTCGGGCGGTCGGGCGGCGATGCGGTGCTGGAGCAGGTCGCCCAGAGGCTGATCGGTATCGGCCAGCCCGAGGAATTGATCGCGCACATGGACGCGGACGAGTACGTGGTGGTGCTGCCCGGCGCGAGTCACCGGGATGCGATGGAGCGGCTCGCGCAGATAGCGCGGTCGTTCGAGGAGCCGATCAGCCTGCCGGAAGCGGACATCGTCATCGAGCTGGCCTCCGGATACGCCAGGGCAAGGCGGGATGGCGTCACCGTGCCGCAGTTGCTCGACGTGTGTCACAGGCGTTTGGAATCGACGAAGCAGACTTCGGGGAGTTCCGTCGTCACCGGCTGGTCCGACGCCCCCACATCGGCGGGGGATTTGCGGTTGGAAGGGGAATTGCGCCAAGCGATCCGCGCCGGCCAATTCGAGGTCGTCCTGCAGCCCCAGTTCCGTGTCAGCAATCTGGACATCGTGGGTGCGGAAGCGCTGGTGCGCTGGCGGCATCCGAGTCTGGGTATCGTCGGACCCAAGGACTTCATCCCCCTGGCGGAGTCCCTGGGCGTCGTCGTGGATATCACCGAACAGGTGCTCAAACAGAGCATTGCCCAGTGGAACGATTGGCGCATGCGCGGTTTCGCGATCGGCCGGCTTTCGGTCAACCTGTCCGGCATCGATTTCGACAGCGAACGAATCCTGTCCGTGGTGGCGGCGGTCCGGGAGAAATACCGTCTTCCGGGAGCCACCCTGACCTTCGAGATCACCGAGACCTGGTTTGCGAAATCGCACCAGACCGCGCTGCGGATCGTCCAGGCGCTTCAGTCCCAGGACATATGCGTGGCATTGGACGATTTCGGCAAGGGCCAATCATCCCTGGCCCAACTGCTGCGTTTCGAGGTGGACCAATTGAAGGTGGATCGCGCGTTCGTCACCGGCTCGGCCGGGATCGCGGAAAAGGTCGCCATGCTCACCGCGATCCAGCGCATGGCCGGCGCGCTCCACATGGAAACGGTCGCCGAAGGCGTCGAGACCGAGGACGATTACCGTCTGATCAAACGGCTCGGCTTTGACGTGGCCCAGGGATTCCTACTGGGCCGTCCCATGGCGCCGAACGAGTTCGAACAGACCTTCCTGGGAGATCGGTCGGGCGGTCAACTCGCCGACATGAAGGCACGACTGCTCGGCCATGCTTGAAAACCCGCCTTGGCCCGCTGTGTTCTAAAAGCATCATGCCGAAAAGGGCGGGGTGCCCTTTTCGGACATGAGCCTAGAAGCGCTCCGGTTGCTCCAGCCAGGTCGAAGAGAGCGTGTTGAAGGCCTGACCGCCCTGGTCGGCATCACCCTGACTGACCACGGTCGCGGCGCCCATGACGAAGCCGGCCACGACTCCGAGAACGCCAAGCCAGAATTGATCGCGATAGGTAGTCATGAGTCCTCAGTCCTCTCGATGCGGTTGCTTTTGACGGTATTTATTCTAACCGTTTCTATTGTGCAATGCAACATACAACGGGCATGAATCGCTCCTGACATCGGTCTTGAAGCTGGTGCTCCGGAATTGCCGCGGTATGGTTCCCGGAGGAGTTCGACCGATTGCCGCCAGGCAATCGGGACAACAGCTTAGCCGTTGCCCTAAGGGTGAGCGCCGAAGGCACCCATCAGACGTTGCCGATGAATGGCACTGTATGACGTAGACTGATTACGCTTCGACCTCGCATCATGCATGCATTCGCCGGGCACGACCCGCGCTGTTTATATCGATAGGAACAATTGCCGTGGTATTACAAGGACTACGTGCTGACTTCGCTGTTCATGAAGTACGTGCGCGACAAGAAAGATTCGCTGATTGAAGTCTCAAAGGGCGCCAGCCTTGGGCAAAGTTTGAGACGCTGGGCCTGGTCGACACTGCTGCAATCCAAGATCGGCTAAAGGTCGAATGACAGATCGCTATCAGATCAGCGGGACCGAAGGTCAGTTTGAGCCCGGCTCGGATGACAAGGTGCTGGCCAACAAGCTGGGGATCGTCGATCCGGACGAGATGGACGATCTTGAGTCGCAGCTGCTGGAAGACCTTTACGAGTCAGTCCTATGGCGGGATTTCCCGGATCGGCGCTTACAAGTATCCGATCTGAAAACCTGGCATCGCCGCTGGCTGGGCAACGTCTATATCTGGGCGGGCGAGGAACGTAGCGTCAACTTGAGCAAGGGCGACTTTCATTTCGCGGCTGCCGCGCAGATCGGTCGTCTGCTCGGCGAATTCGAGGACGGATGCCTAGGGCGATATACGCCGTGTCAAGGATTGAGTGAGGAAGCGCTGATCGACGCAATCGCCGTTACTCATGTCGAATTCATCCTGATCCACCCGTTCCGGGAGGGTAACGGCCGACTGTCACGCTTGCTGGCCGACGTCATGGCCGTGCAGGCGGGAAGGGATCCGATGGATTACAGCGCCTGGGAAGCGGATCGGGACGGTTACTTCGCCGCGATTCAGCACGGTCTGACCGAAAATTACGGGCCGATGTGCTCGTACGTGCGGCAGGCTCTATCGGCCTGAGGCTGGTAACGAGGGGTTACTCGGCGAGGGAGACGTGACGATACTTGCCGGACCGGACGCGAAGCTTGCGTTCGATTGTTTGGACACTTTTCCCGGTCTCGATGGCGGTGGAACTGGCTACCGCGCGGCGGATGGCCTGTTTGCTGGGGAGCTTGCGGGTTTCGGCCCGCTTGGGTGTTTTGATGGTCATGGAGCGGCCATCACGGCAACTTTCTAGGCCAAATTGTACTCCCATAACGACATGCGGCAATAGTGGTCGTAATAGCTTTGAGGGTGCGAGAGATGATAGCGATGGTGGCTGTGAATGCAGCCATGGATGGCGTCAGTCTGGCAATCGGGACAACAGCTAAGCCGTTGCCCGAAAGGGTGAGCGCCGCAGGCGCTCATCAACCCCGAAGGCGGTGAGAGCCCCCTGAAACGGAGGCGTCACGATTCCCTGTAATCTGAGGAATTCGGGGCTGGAAGAGAGATGGCTCCCCGGGACGGGCTCGACCGATTGCCGGGAGGCAATCGGGACAACGGCTTGGCCGTTGCCCGAAGGGTGAGTGCCGCAGGCACTCATCAACCCCGAAGGCGGTGAGAGCCCCCGGAACGGAGGCACCGCAATTCCACGTAATCACGGGAATTTGGGATTGAAGAGGAGGTGGCTCCCCGGGACGGGCTCGAACCGCCGACCCGCTGATTAACAGTCAGCTGCTCTACCAACTGAGCTACCGGGGAACGGGTTTTCTGCGCCGAGCCATGCGGCGCAGGCGCGTATCCTATGGCATGGGGCACGGGCGTGCAAGAGATGCACGGCCGGCGCCGGGCGCGGCGGACCGCGGGGCTTGAACCCGCGGGGCCGAATGCGGTCTTATCGGGACACGGCGTTCCGGGGGAAGACGGCCATGTGGCGCGACAGCGAGCACTCCTACGGCCTGGTGGCGATCCTGCTGCACTGGGTGGTCGCGGCGGGCGTGATCGGGCTGTTCGTGCTCGGTGTCTGGATGGTCGGGCTGACCTACTACGATCCCTGGTACAACCGCGCGCCGGACTGGCACCGCAGTCTGGGCGTGCTGCTGCTCGGCATCCTGGTACTGCGCATCGTCTGGCGCCTGGCGGTGCCGCGGCCGGCGGCGGAGCCGGGCCACAAGCCCTGGGAGCGCGTGCTGGGGCACGCGGCGCACGTGTCGTTGAATCTGCTGACCCTGGCGGTGATCCTGGCCGGCTACCTGATCTCCAGCGCGGACGGCAGCGCCGTGGCGGTGTTCGATTGGTTCCGCGTGCCGGCGGCGTTCGACGGCTTCGAGCGCCAGGAAACGCTGGCCGGGGTGTGGCACAAGTGGCTGGCCTATGCCCTGATCGGATTGGCGGCGCTGCACGCGCTGGCCGCCCTCAAACACCATTTCGTGGATCGCGACCGGACGCTGCGCCGCATACTGTGGCCGACGCGCGGGCGCGACGGCGAATGAATCCATTCCTCTACCCAAAGACAGGAGCGATCATGCGAATCCTCACCGCGTTTGCGTTGACCCTGGCGCTGGCCGTGCCGGCCGTGTCCCAGGCGGCGGAGCAGTACGCTTTCGACACCAAGGGGCAGCATGCCTTCATCGAGTTCCGTATCCAGCACTTGGGCTTCTCGTGGCTGTACGGTCGCTTCAACGAGTTCGACGGCAGCTTTACCTACGATCCCGAGAACCCCTCGAAGAACTCGGTCCGGGTGACCATCGATCCCGCGAGCGTGGATACCAACCACGCCGAGCGCGACAAGCACCTGCGCGGCGAGGATTTCCTGCACGTGGACAAGTACCCGGAGGCCCGCTTCGTGAGCACCGGCTGGGAGTCCACCGGCGAGGACACCGCCAAACTGACCGGCGACCTGACGCTGCACGGCGTGACCAAGGAGATCGTGATCGATGTCGAGCACATCGGCGGCGGCGAGGACCCCTGGGGTGGCTACCGGCAGGGCTTCCTGGGCAAGACCGAGCTCAAGCTGGCGGATTTCGGGATCGACTACGACCTGGGGCCGGCTTCCCGGACGGTGGCACTGACGCTGTCGGTGGAAGGTGTGCGGCAGTAGGGTCCGAGCGCCTCTCCCTCTCCCCGCTTGCGGGGAGAGGGGCGGGGTGAGGGGGTGTGGATGTTTTT
>NZ_APNM01000026.1:0-19808 GCF_040361335.1 Salinisphaera sp. PC39
TACGACACCCATGCCTTGCTTGACCGGGGGAGTCCATATACGGGATGACATATCTCATCTCTCGCGACGCACCTTGCCGGGTTCACGTACTTTGCTTTTCTTTGTGTCCTCTGTGCCTCTGTGGTTAATCGATCAATATTCAGTCGATGCCGTCGTAACGGCATTGCCGCCGCCAGAAGCGACCCGCGCGGCTGCTCGGGAACGACAGCGGCCGGTCCGCGATCCGCGCCGTCTGGCGGCGGTCCCAGTCGCGCGCCAGCACATCGGCCTCGGCCGGGTCGACCGCCAGCATCGCCCGCTCGGTCTCGCGGAGATCGGCGCGCAGTTCGGCGCGCAGGCCGGCGTCGAACAGCGCCCGGCGGTGTACCCGTTCGTGCCGGCGCCAGAGCTCGGCGTAGGGCTCGCGGCTGACGGGCGTGAGCGCGGACCAGGGGCGGTCGTCGAAGACGGCCGGCCGGAACAGCGACAGGCAGGGGGCGCTGGTGCCGGTGAACCACACACGCGGGCCACTCGCGCTCAGGTGGGCGACCATGGCGCCGGTGGTCTGGCTGCGGCGGACGGGGCCGGCGGCGTGCAGGCAGACGTCGCCGTTGCCGCAGGCCACGGGATCGTGATCGCCGTCGAGGCGACCGTTCGCGGCGCGCAGGTGCGCGAACCAGCGGTCCGGTCCGGGCTGGTCCGGCACGTCGGCCAGGCAGGCCAGGCTGGTGTCGCGGCGGCGGCGCGCGCCGGCCAACCAGGGCATGAGCCGGGTATCGAAACGCCGCGCGAAATCGACACGGCCGGCGGCGACGTCATCCGACGCCAGATCCCAGTCGTCGCGCAGCGTGAGGGCATTGGAGATCGCCCAGGCCCGGTCGATGCGCCGGGCGGCCCAGGCACGTCCCGCCGTCTCCAGCACCCAGGCCCCGCCGGGGTCGGCGATCAGGAAGCTGTTATCGTAGCAGAAACGCTTGTCGCGGTGGCCGGCCGGGCCGCCCTGGCCGTGGCGCGCGAGCAGGGCCACGATCACGTCCAGGGCCTCGCGGGCGCTGCCGCCCCGTTCCAGGCCCAATCGCACCAGGTCCATGCCCAGCAGGGCCGGACGCAGGCCCCGGCGGCGGGTGAACACGGCCTCGTTGCCGATCGCGACGCCGCGCTCGTTGATCCCCATCTCCGCGCCCCAGGTCCAGCCTGGCTTCGACAGGATCACGCCGTGCCGGTCCGGCACCTGCCCGATCTCGATGTGAGTGGCGCGCAGCGAGGGCCGCGGGTCGCCGGTGACCCGCGGCAGCCGGATCACCGGCTGCGGCTCGCCGGGCTCGCGATCCGAGTTCTTGGCGAACCAGGTGCCCGAATCGGCGGTCCAAACCTGCGTGTCACACATGTGCGGTAGGGTCCCTGCAGTTTGCTACTATCTCGGGGACAAGGACGTCTCAACCTCCGGAGCTTAACTTATGGTGCGATCGACGCCGGCTGCGATGCGCGGCTTCACCCTCATCGAAATCATGGTCGTCGTGGTGATCCTCGGCATCCTCGCGGCAATGGTGGTGCCCAACATCATGGGCGCGCCGGACGAGGCCCGCGCGGTCAAGGCCAAGCAGGACATCCGCGCGATCGAGGGCGCGCTCAAGCGCTATCGCCTGGACAATTTCCGCTATCCCACGACCGAGCAGGGACTGGAAGCCCTGGTCGAGAAGCCGACCATCCAGCCCGAGCCCAAGAACTGGAAGCCCGGCGGCTACCTGGACCGCCTGCCGAACGATCCCTGGGGCGAGCCGTACAAGTACCGCAACCCCGGTGACCACGGCGAGGTCGACATCTTCACCTACGGCCGCGACGCCCGGCCCGGCGGCGAAGAGGCCGACGCCGATATCGGCAATTGGAACCTGGACGGCTGATCCGGCCCCTGGCCGTGCACTCTCCGGCCGGACGGCCCCGCGCCGACCGGGGGTTCACCCTGGTCGAGGTCCTGGTGGTGGTGTTCATCATCGGCGTGGTGGTGACCATGGCCCTGATGGCGGTGGACACCAACGCCGCGGACGAGCGCCTGGAGCGCGAGGCTCGGCGCCTGGAGGCGATCCTGGGGATGGCCGGCGAGGAGGCGGTCCTGTTCGGGGTCGAGCTGGGCCTGCAGATCACTCCCGAGGGCTATCGTTTCCTGCGCCTGGACGCCGACGGCTGGACGCCGGTCACCGGCGGCGACACCCCGCTGCGGCCGCACGAGCTGAAGGAAGGCGTACGCCTGCAACTGATACGCGAGGACGAGGAGCGCCGCCGATTGGTCGGCGACGGCGGCTCCGGGGATGCGGATGACGACGAGGAGGACGGCGAGGATAGCGGCCCGCGGCCGGACGCCCTCTTCCTGTCCAGCGGCGAGATCACCCCGTTCGAGCTGGTGATGACCGCCGAGGGCGCGGTCTCCCGCTACCGCTACGAGGGCGAATTGACCGGGGACCTGACCATGGAACGCGTCGCGGAGGACAGACCGTGACCGGAGCCCGCCACAGCCGCGGTTTCACCCTGATCGAGGTACTGGTGGCGGTGGCGGTGCTCGCCCTCTCCCTGGGCGCGTTCATCTCCGGCGGCAGCCGCTACGCGGATCACGCGCGCCACATCCAGGACAAGAGCATGGCGCTGTGGGTGGCCCGCAACAAGCTGGTCGAGTACCAGGTCGCCGAGAACTGGCCGGAGACCGGCACCAGCGACGGTCGGGCCGACATGGGCGGCCGCGAATGGCGCTGGGAGAGCGAGGTCGAGGAGAGCCCGGACCCGGCCGTGCGGCGCGCCGATATCCGGGTCTATCGGATCGTGGACGGTGAGCCGCAGGACCTGCCCTTGGCGACCCTGTCCGGCTTCCTTACGCCGCGCAGCGAGGACGATCCGGTCACCGCGGTGCCCGATGCCGGCGCCATGGCCGGCGGGGTCCAGTGATGAGGGCCCCGCGCGAGCGGAGCCGGGGCTTCACCCTCGTGGAGCTGATGGTCGCCCTGGCCGTCTTCGCCGTGATGTCGGCGATGGCCTACGGCGGCCTGTCCAGCGTGATCGAGGCCCGCACCCAGATCGACCGGGCCCTGGCACGCATGCAGGACCTGCAGATGACCGTCCACCGCCTGCAGTCCGATCTCGGCCAGGTGGCCGCCCGGCGGGTACGCGACGAGTTCGGCGACCTGCGCCCCGCCATCGCCGCCGAGCCCTCGGTCGGCCTCGTGTTCACGCGCTTCGGCTGGCGCAATCCCCTGGACGAGCCGCGTTCGCATCTGCAGCGGGTGCGGTACCGGCTGGACGAGGAAGGCAACCTGGTGCGCAGCCATTGGCGCGTGCTCGACCGGGCGCAGGACAGCGCGCCGGTGGAGACGGTGCTCCTGGAGAATGTCGAGCGCGTGGAGTGGCGCTTCCTGGACGGCGAGCGGGAGTGGCAGGACCAATGGCCGCCACTCGCCTTCGGCGGCTCGGCCAGCGGCCTGCTCCAGGAGGACGGCACCGGCGAGGACGAGGGGGACGATCAGGACGGCGCGACCCCGCAACAGGAGATTCGCCTGCCGGTGGCGGTCGAACTGCGGCTGACCACGGAGGAATACGGCGAGATCCGCCAGCTCTTCGCGATCGCGGGGGCACAGCGATGAGGCGTCAGCGCGGTGTCGCCCTGCTCACCGCCCTGCTGGTGGTCGCCCTGGTGGCCATCATCGGCGCCGGCATGCTCAGCCACATGAACCTCGCCGCGCACCGCAGCGGCAACCTCTGGCTGTCGGAACAGGCCTGGTGGTATGCCGTCGGGGTGGAGAACTGGGCCGGCCAGATCCTGGCCCGCGACGCGCGCGACAACGACATCGACAGCCTCGACCAGGCCTGGGCCCAGCCGGTGGACTACCTGCCGATCGAGGGCGGCGGCATCCAGGGCCGGTTGCTGGACCTGCAGGGCCGGATCAATCTCAACAACCTCGCCGGCGCCGACGCCGATGCCGCCATGAACCGCCTGCAACGCCTGATCGAGGTCGTCACGGAGGCCGACGTGATCGTCGCCCGGCGCATCGCCCAGGGCGTACGCGACTGGATCGACCAGGACATCAATCCGACCCTGCCGGACGGCGCGGAGGACGATTACTATCTCGGATTGAGCCCGGCCTACCGCACCGGCAACCAGCCCATGGCCAGTCCCAGCGAGCTGCGGGCCGTGCGCGAGGTCACGGGGCCGATGTACGATCTGCTCGAACCCCACATCGCCGCGCTACCGGCGGGGACCGCGATCAACGTCAATACCGCCACCGCGCCGGTGCTGGCCTCGCTGCACGAGGGACTGGACCTGGCGGCGGCGCAGGCGCTGGTCGAGCGCCGCGAGGAAGCGCCCTGGGACAGCGTCCAGGCCTTCCTCCAGGAGGGCGAGCTGGCGGGGCTGGATATCGACGCCCAGGGATTGAGCGTGGCCAGCAGCTATTTCCTGGCCACGGGACGCGTCACCGTCGGCCGCGCGCAGCTCACGTTCCACAGCGTGCTGCACCGGTCCGGACAGGACCGGGTCCGCGTGCTGCGGCACAGCCGTGACGTACGCTAACGGTCAGTGAAAGGACCATGCATTCAGGTTAAACTGTCGCCCGTGGAAGAACGCTTTCCGATTTATTGGCTCGGCGCCGATCGTGTGTGCTGGCTGGATGCGCAGGGACGCGCCGAAATCGGTGACGTCGCGGCGGCCGCCGCGGCGGCCGGCGAGCGCGCGATCACCCTGGTGGCGCCGGGCGAGCACATCCTCATGGTCGAAGCGAATCTGCCGCCGGTACGGCAAGCCGGCCGGCGCCGGCAGGTCGCGCGCTATGCCCTGGAAGACCGGCTGGCGACCTCGGTCGACGAACTCCATTTCGCGCTCGGCCGCCGGCGCGGCGACGGCGTCACGCCGGTGGCCGCGGTGGCACGCGAACGCATGGCCGAGTGGATGGGCGCCCTGCCGGGCGACGATGCCGCACCGGACGCCATCGTCCCCGACTATCTCTGTCCGGCGCCGCCCCCGACCGGCACCTGGCACGTCTGGCTCGCCGACGGCCGCGCCCTGGTGCGCTGCGGCGAGCAGGCCGGCTTCACCTGCGAATGCGATCTGCTACCCAGCCTGCTCGCGGCCGACACCGGCGAGGAGCCCGCCCTGTCCGTGCTGGCGGTGGACGACGAGGCCAACCGCCAGCTCCTGGAGCGGCTGGGCGAGCACGGCTACGCGATCGAACCGGCGTACGTACGCGACGCCGGCGAGGCCTACGCCCGGCTGCTGCAAAACGCGGCGTCCGTCCGGCCGGCGCTCGACCTGCGCCAGGGCGAATACGCGCCGGTCTCCCAGTTCGACGCCTGGTGGCGGCCGCTGCGCGCGACCGCGGCCCTGTTCGTCGCCTGGGTGTTGCTGAGCGTGGCCGTGCAGGGCATGACCTACTGGCAGCTCCGGCAACAGGCGGAAACCCTGCGCGAGCGCAGCGAGACCGCGTTCCGCGAGGCCTTCCCCGAAGTCCAGCGCGTGCGCGACCTGCGCCTGCAAGCCGAGGAGAAACTGCGCGCCCTGCGCGGCGACGGCTCCGCCAGCACCCTGTTCACCCTGCTCCAGGCCACCGCCGACGCCGCCGGCGGCGACGACGGCCTGCGCATCGAATCCCTGCAATACCGCGACGGCGCGCTGTACCTGAGCCTGTCCGGCGACAACGTGCAGGCCCTCGAGCGCCTGCGCGCCGGCTTCGGCCGCCAGGATACCGCCCGGCTGACGGTCGAGAGCGCCGACGCCGGCAGCGGCGGCGTACAGATACGGGCCCGCGTCGAGAGGGCCACCGAGGCATGAACGCGCTCCGGCAATGGTTCGACGGTCTCGCCCGGCGCGAACGGGTGATGGTCCTGGCGGCCGTCGCGGTGGCGGCGATCGGCCTGTTCTATCTCGGTGTCTGGCAACCCCTGGATCGGGCGGTCGCCGACATGCGCGAACGCGTCACCCACGAGCAATCGCTGGCCGCCTGGATGACCGGCGCCGCGGCCGAGGCCAGCGAACTCAAGGGCCGCCGGCGCGGCACCCCGGTCCAGGGCCGCGGCGAGTCCCTGCTCTCGCTGGTCGACCAGACCAGCCGCGAGGCCGGGCTGGGCAAGGCCGTCCGGCGCATCCAGCCGGAGAGCGACGACCAGGCGGCCGTGACCCTGGAAGGCGCCGGTTTCAACGCCCTGGTCTTCTGGCTGCGCGACCTGGAACGGACCTACGGCATCCGCCCGGCCGCGCTCACCGTCAACCGCGGCGAGGAACCGGGCACGGTCTCGGCACGCATGACCCTGAAACGGGACGCGGCATGAGCTGGCGCTGGCTGCTGCCGCTGGGGCTGATCTCGCTGGCCGTGGGCCTGGTGATCAACGTGCCGGCCGCCTGGGTCGCGCAACAAGTGCAGACGCGCGTGCCGGCGGTCAAGCTCGCGGGCGTGACCGGCAGCGCGTATGACGGCCGCGCCCAGTACGTGGTCGCGGACGGCGCGGTCCTGGAGGGTGTCGAGTGGCGGTTGCGGCCCGCGGCCCTGCTCACCGGCCGGCTGGTCGCGGACCTCACCGTGGATACCGACGCCGGCCGCCTGCGCGCGACCGTGGCCCGCGGCCTGGGCGCCACCACCCGCGTCACCGGTGCCGAGGGCGCGGCGTCGATCGGCTGGTTCGGCCGTCTGGCCGGCTATCCGCAATTGCCGCTCAGCGGCGACATCCGGGCCGATCTGCCGGAGGCCGAGATCGGCGACGACCTCCGGGTGCGCCGCCTGCAAGGCACGGTCCAGCTCGTGAACGCCCGCTGGCAGCTCGCCAAGCCGCCCATCGACCTGGGCAGCTTCGGCGGCGAACTCAAGACCGAGGGCGAGGCCGTGGTCCTGGAAACCGCCAACAGCGACGGTCCGCTCGACGTCGACGGCAGCGCCCGCCTCGTCGGGGGCAATCGCTACCAGCTGGACATGACCATCCGCCCGCGCGCCGGCGCCGACGAACGTCTCAAGTCGATGCTGGACCTGCTGGGACGCCCCAACGCCGAAGGCGCCTACCGGGTGCGCGAACGCGGCGCCTTCTAGACGGCCCGTTAACACTTCCCGCGCAAGAACCCACGGATTTCACGGATGACACGGATTTGAAGGCGGGAAGCAATCCGCAGATCGACGCTGATTAACGCCGATTTTGGTTTGTTTTCTCTGCGTCCATCGGCGTCAATCTGCGGATAAAACAAGAACCGAGAACTAAGCTGCCTGTCCGGTGTCTTCCCGGTCGTCAGTGCGATCCGGGGGATACAGGTAGTCGCGCGTCAGCGGCACGGTGTCGTTGTCCAGCGCGAGCTGGAACTGGAACACCACGAGGTCGCCCCACTCGAAGATCGCGCGGCAGCCGATCAGGTAGAACTCCCACATGCGGCAGAAACGCTCGCCCAGGCGCTCGGCGAATTCGCTCCGGGTCGCCTGGAAGCGCTGGTTCCAGGCCGCCAGGGTGCGGGCGTAGTGCTTGCGCCAGATCTCCAGGTCCGACAGCACCAGGCCGCTGTGCTCGATGGGCCGCGCGGTCTCGGACAGGGACGGGATGTAGCCGCCCGGAAAGATATGACGCTGGATCCAGCTCTGGCTGTCGGCCGGCGGGCCGCTGCGTCCGATGGTATGTATCAGCGCGCGGCCGCGCGGCGCGAGCAGCCCGTGCACGCTGTCGAAGAAGGTCTGGTACTGGGGGCGGCCCACGTGCTCGAACATGCCCACGCTGACGACGGCGTCGTAGTCGCCGTCGTGTTCGCGGTAATCCTGCAGCCGGAAGCGCACCCGGTCGTCCAGGCCCAGGTCCCGGGCACGACGCCGGGCCTCGTCGTACTGGTCCTGGGACAGGGTCAGGCCGGTAACCTCGACGCCGTGGTTGCGGGCCAGGTGGAACGCCATGCCGCCCCAGCCGCAGCCGATATCCAGCACCCGCTCGCCCGGCGACAGGCAGAGCTTGCCGGCGATATGCCGGCACTTGGCCCGCTGGGCCGCCTCCAGGCTCATGTCCTCGCGCTCGAAGTAGGCGCAGGAATAGTGCAGGTCTTCGTCGAGGAATCGCCGGAAGAGTTCGGCGTCGAGATCGTAGTGGTGCTGGACGTTGCGCCGGGCTCGCAGCCGGCCGTTGGCCTCGCGCAGGAACCACAGCGCGGCGCGCAGCCAGCTCCGCAGGCGCGAGCCGCCGAAGTCGCCGCGGTTGCGGAAATAGAGCTCGAAGACGGGCAGCAGACCGCCCTCGCCCGGCCACCAGTCGCCGTCCATGTAGGCCTCGCCGACGGCCATGTCGGGATCGCGCAGCAGACGCCCCAGCACGGCACGGCTGCGGAGATGGACGTGCGCCTCGGGGGCGCCCTCCCCGACCCGGTGCACCTCGCCGTCCGGCATGTGCACATGCAGGGTCCCGGTTCGAATCCAGCGTTCCAGAAGGCTCCAGCTCATGGCGCGCTCCGGTGTGGATTAACGCTTTCTTAACATACCGCCCGACCGAACGGCACGCAAAGCGCCCCCGCTCGCGGCCTGCTACGATGCCGCCCTCATCGAACCATCGGAAGGAGTCGATTCCGTGACCGGAACCCAATCCATCGCCCTGCGGCTGCTGGTCGCCGTGGGCATCGCCCTGTGCGGCTACGGCGGTTACCAGTGGTATCAGGTCGACGAACCCACGGCGGAGGAGATGCGGTTGTCGGTCGAGGCCAACTATTACGCCGATCTCGCCCGCATGCAGGCGCGCCAACCCGGCGTCGAGCTCGACCTGACGGAAGAATGGAAGGACAAGCACCGCCAGGCCATCCGCGAGGAGATCGAGGCCATGGTCGAGCACGAACGCGAGACCGCCCGCTCCTGGTTCCTGGTCGGCATCGCGGTACTGATCTTCAGCCTCGGCCGGATGTTCGCGGCGCCGTTGTTCGGTCACCGTGGCAAGGAATGAATAATCCGCAGATGGACGCAGATTGACGCCGATATTTTTTACGCCCCCGATCGGGAAACCGTGGATTCCCGGCTTTTAGGCGACCAGTTTTTTTCAGCCACCGGCTTCGGCCGATGGCGTATTCGATCCCTGCCTTTCAATCTGCGTCATCTGCGTTCATCGGCGGATCAATTACCGCTATGCCTGGACCTCCGCGGTTTCCGCGCTGTCGTCCGAGGCCAGCAGCATGTAGATCGCCGGCACCACGAACAGGGTGAACAGCGTGCCGATGCTCATGCCGGCCACGATCACCAGGCCCATGGAGAAACGCGCCGACGCGCCGGCCCCGCTGGCGAGAATCAGCGGCACCACGCCGAATACCGTGGAGGCCGTGGTCATCAGGATGGGCCGCAGGCGCAGGGCCGCCGCCTCCTCGATGGCCGCGCGCTTGGCCAGGCCCTGGTCGCGTTGGAGCTGGTTGGCGAACTCCACGATCAGGATGCCGTGCTTGCTGATCAGACCGATCAGGGTGATCAGGCCCACCTGGGTGTAGATGTTCACGGTGGTGAACCCCAGGGTGATGAACAGCAGCGCGCCGGCCACCGACATGGGCACGGTCACCAGCATGATCACCGGATCGCGGAACGACTCGAACTGTGCCGCAAGCACCAGGAAGATGATGATCACCGCGAAGAAGAAGGTGATCACCAGGGTGTTGCCCTCCTGCACGAACTGCCGCGACTGACCGGCGTAGTCGGTCTTGTAGTCCTGCGGCAGAACCTCGGCCGCGGTGCGCTCCAGGAAGTCCAGGGCCTCGCCCATGGTGACGCCGGGCGCCGGCACCGCCGCCAGGGTGGCCGCGTTGAGCTGCTGGAATCGCTTGAGATTACGCGGCTCGACGGTCTTCTCCAGGTGCACGACGGCCGACATCGGCACCATGCCGCCGTCGGCACTGCGCAGGTAATAGTCCTGGAGCTGCTCGGGGTTAAGCCGATCGCCGCGCCGGACCTGGGGCGTGACCTCGTAGGCCCGGCCCTGGATCGAGAAGCGATTGACGAAATTGCCGCCGAGCATGGTGGCCAGCTCGCCGCCGACGTCGCGCATGGTCAGCCCGAGATCGGCGACCGCCTCGCGGTCGATCTGCACCTCGACCTGGGGCCGGTCGAACTTGAGGTCCAGGTCGGTGTACACGAACAGGCCGCTCTGCTGGGCCCTGGCCGCGACCTCGTCCACGGCCTCGCGCATGCGATCCGGCTCGGCGGTGGCGCCGACCACGAACTGGACCGGCAGACCGCCCCCGCTGCCGGGCAGCGGCGGCCGCTCGAACACGGCGGTATCGACGCCCGCGACCTGACGCAGGGTCTCCTGCAGCTCGGGCTTGATCTCCATCTGGGTGCGCTCGCGCTGCCCCCAGGGCACTAGCTGCATGCCCGAGATGGCACGGTTGGTCGAAGCGGCGCTGCCGCCGCCCCCGAAGCCGTTGACCAGGAAATAGCGCTTGTACTCGGGGAAATCCTTGTACAGCTCCGTCATTTCCCTGGTGTATTGCTCCAGCATCGGCAGCGACGCATTCGGCTGCGCGGTGGCCTGCACGAACAGGATGCTCTGGTCCTCGGTCGGCGCCAGCTCGCCCTCGGCGGTGGTGAACAGGAAATAGCAGCTCACCAGGACCGTCACGGCGAACACGTAGGTCACCGGCCGGTAGTCCAGGGAGTTGTGCAGCCGGCGCTCGTAGAAATCCTTGAGCCGGTCGAACTGGCGATCGAGCCAGTGCGCGAAGCCGCCGTTGTCGCCGGTCTCCGGCTTGAGCACC
Source organism: Salinisphaera sp. PC39 (assembly GCF_040361335.1). Taxonomy (NCBI): domain Bacteria; kingdom Pseudomonadati; phylum Pseudomonadota; class Gammaproteobacteria; order Salinisphaerales; family Salinisphaeraceae; genus Salinisphaera; species Salinisphaera sp. PC39. The sequence goes on from NZ_APNM01000026.1 coordinate 10,691, forward strand.
TTGGAGCAGAGCATCGGCGAGAAGGTGATCGCCACGATGCCGGAGATGAATACCGCGCCCGCCAGGGTGAAGGCGAACTCGGTGAACAGACTGCCCGTGAGGCCGCCCGTGAAGCCGATCGGCAGGTACACCGCGATCAGGGTCAGGGACATGGCGATGATCGCCGTGCCCAGCTCGCGGGCGCCGCGGATCGCCGCATCGAACGGCTTCATGCCGTCCTCGATGTGGCGGTGGATGTTCTCCACCACGATGATGGCGTCGTCGCAGACCAGGCCGATCGCCAGCACCAGCGCCAGCAGGGTCAGCAGGTTGATCGAGAAACCGAACAACAGCATCGCGATGCCGACGCCGATCAGCGACAGCGGGATCGCCAGGGCCGGCACCAATACCGAGCGCAGCGACCCCATGAACAGGAAGATCACGAAGGTCACGATCGCCAGCGCCAGGCCCAGCGTGAATACCACCTCGCCGATGGCGTCCTCGATGTATTCGGTGGCGTCGTAGACGATCGAGCCGTTGAGCCCCTCGGGGAACTGCGCCTGCAGCTCGGGAAAGCGTTCGCGGACCGCCTGGATGACGGTCAGCTCGTTGGCCTGCGGCAACACCGTGATGCCGATGAACGGCCCGCGATGCCCGGAATTGATGGCGCTGGAGTCGTAGCTCTCGGCGCCCAGCTCGACCTCGGCGACATCGCCGAGACGGACCAGGGTGCCGTCGGACTCGCGCAGTACCAGGTCGCGGAACTCGCGTTCGGTGGTGAGATCCGTATTGGCGTCGAGCGCCACGCTGATCATGTCGCCCTTGGTCTTGCCTATGGCCGCCAGGAAATTGTTCTCGGCCAGGCGCGCCCGCACCTCCGAGGGCGTCATGTCGTAGGCCGCCAGCCGGTTCGGATCGAGCCAGATGCGCATGGCGAAACGGCGTCCGCCCAGCACCTCGGCCTTCTCCACGCCGGCGATGGTCGACAGCTCCGGCACCACGACGCGGTTGAGGTAGTCCGTGATCTCGTTGGACTCCATCACGTCGCTGGTGTAGCTCATGTACATCGACGCGGTGGTTTCGCCCACCTGGACGTCGATCACCGGGTCCTCCGAGGCTTCGGGAAGCTCGGAGCGCACCTTGTTCACCTTGGAGGTGATCTGGGTGAGGGCCTCGACCGGATCGTAGTTCAGCTCCAGGTTGGCGCTGATGATGGACACGCCCTGGGCGCTGGTGGATTCCAGGTAGTCGATACCGTCCGCGGAGGCGATCTCCTTCTCCAGCGGCGTGGTGATGAAGCCCTTGACCAGCTCGGCGTCGGCGCCGACGTAGGTCGTCTGCACCGTGACCACGGCCTTGTCCGACTGCGGGTACTGGCGCACCGTCAGGTCGAAGTACGCGCGCAGTCCCACGAGCAGGATCAGCAGGCTGACCACGGTGGCGAGCACCGGGCGCCGGATGAATATGTCGGTGAAGTGCATAGACGGTTATCCGTTGCGTGCCCGGGTCAGTAGTTGTCGACGTTCTCGGGGTCGGCCTCGTTCTCGGGCAGGTTCTCGTTGTCGATCTTCACGCGCGCGCCGGAGCGCAGCTTGTGGTGACCGACCACGACCACCCGCGCGCCCGCGTCCAGACCGTCCAGGATCTGCACCTGGTCGCCCCGCGTGTCGCCGGTCTTGACCGTACGGCGCTCGGCCACGAGGCGGGTCTCGCCGTCCTCGCCTTCCTTCTCGACCACCACCCAGACACCATCGCCGTACGGGTTGTAGGAAATGGCCGTCTGGCGCACCGTCAGGTAGGACTGCGGCTCGCCGAGTGTCAGCTCAACGTTGCCGTACATGCCCGGCCGCAGGCGTTCATCCGGATTGGCCACCCGGGCCCGGACCCGAAAGGTACGGGTACCGCGGTCCAGGGCCGGGCTCACGGCCTGCACCTCGCCCTCGAAACGGCCCTCGTAGCCGGCCACCTCGACCGCCACGCGCTCGCCGACGACAATGTCGGACACCCGTTTCTGGGGCACGTTGAAATCGATATAGATCGGGTCGAGGGCCTGCAGCGACACCATCTCGGCACCGGGACCGACATACTGGCCCAGGTCCACCTGGCGGATACCGAGCCGGCCGTCGAACGGGGCGCGGATCTCCTTCTTGGCGATCACGGCCTCCTGCGCCGCGACCGCCGCCCGGGCCTGGTCGTAGGTCGCCCGGGCCTCGTCGAAAGCGGCCGCCGAGCCCAGGTCACGCTCGCGCAGGCGCTTCTTGCGTTCGTAGGTGACGCGCGCCAACTCGGCGTCGGCGCGCAGGCCTTCCAGCTCGGCGCGGTCGGCGGAGGTATCCAGGGCCACCAACAGGTCGCCGGCGGCGACGGTGTCCCCGGACTCGAACTCGATACGGCGCACGACACCGGCCAACTCGGTGCTGACCGCGACGCCGCGCACCGCCCGCAGCTCGCCCGTGACCCGCAACTCCTTCTGCCACTCGGCCGTGTCCAGTTCGACCGTGCCCACGGTGACCGGCGGCGGCTCCATGTTCGCCAGGAACTGGTCGATCTGGTAACCGACGAAGGCCTTCCAGCCGAACACGCCCCCGAATACCACGACGAGGGCGACGATGACGATGAGCATGCGTTTGCGCATGGGTTACTCCCGGTCCACTCCGGCCTCGGCCCCCTCCCCGCCGGCATCGGCGAGGCGGGCGTCCAGCCGCATCAGGTCTTCGGTCGACAGGATGCCGGCGGTGAGCTTGAGCTCGACCACGCCGGCCAGGAATCCGTAACGGGCGCTGGCCCGGTCGGTCAGCGCGCTGTACAGGTCGCGGCGGGCGTCCAGCACGTCCGCCTGGGTGCGTTCGCCCACCTCGAACTCGGCCTCCACGCTCTCCAGGGCGACGCGGGCCGAGGCCACCGCCCGATCCAGCGCCCGCACCCGCGCGATCGCGCTCTCGACCCGGCGATAGGCATTGCGGGCGGCGGTGGCGATCTCGCGGCGGGTATTCGCCAGTTCGGCGTGCGACTGATCGTAGAGCGCGCGCGCCTCGCGCACCTCGGAGCGGGTCCGGCCGCCGCCGAAGAGCTGCCAGGTGGCCTCCAGGCCCACGCTGGTGTCGTTGGCGGCCTGGCCGAACACGAACTCGGTGTCGTCGGTGTCGGTGTACTCGGCCACCAGGTCCACGGTCGGCAGCAGGCCCGACTGGCGCCGCGTGATCTCGTCCTCGGCGATATCCGCCTGCTGCAGGGCGGCCAGGTAGACCGCGTTGTACTGCATGGCGATGTCCACCCATTCCGCCGGGCTGCGCGGCTCGGGCGGCTGCAGGGGGATGTCGCCGGCGATATCCGGCAGCGTGCGATACCACTGCCCCGTGAGCCGGCGCAGTTGCTCGCGCGCCTCGTCGAGCGCGGTCCGTGCCTCGATGATCCGGGATTCCGCCAGGTCGAACGCGGCCTGGGCCTCGCGGTAGGCGGTGACCGAGACCTCGCCCACCTCGTAGCGGCCCTCGGTGCGCTCCAGATCGCTGGCGATGGCCGCACGCTCCTCGCGCGTGAACTCGTACTGCGCGCGGGCATCCAGGTAATCGATGTAGGCCTGCATCACCCGGGCACGGAGCTGGGTCTGCGCGGATTTGAAATCCAGCTCGGCGACGGTGACCCGCTTGCGGCCCTGGCGGAGCTGGGCCGGGATGCCCCAGTCGAACAGCGGCTGGCGCAACGCCACCCCGAACTGCTCGGAGCGGAAACTGTCCTCGAAGGGCGGCGTCGGTGCCCCGGTGGTACCGCCGCTGCTGCCGGACCGCTCCGAGAACGGACTCTGCGTGACCTCGCGGTCCACTTCCGAGACACTGGCGCTGGCCGACAGCGTGGGCAGCGCCGCGGCGCGGGCCTGCGGATAGGCCTCGCGGCCGGCGCGCACGGCGGCCTCGGCGCTCGCGAACTGGGCGTCGTGTTCCTGGGCGAGCCGATAGATGTCGGCCAACGCACCGGCGTCCGCCGGCCCGGCCGCCGCCAGCAACAGCGCCGCGGCGCCGACCGTGCCTGCAAATATCCTCATTCGTCGTCTCCCCCGGCAGAATCGCCGACGCCCCGCAGCAGCAGGTCGCGCAGCATGGTCACGTAGCGCTCGCGCTCGTCCACGAAATCCACCCCCGGCAGGTGCCGGATCACCTGGCGGCAGTGCAACAGCATCACGTTGGCCGACAACAGCAGATAGGCCAGGAAGCTGGCGTCGAGGCGCGGCGCGCCCGCGGTGTCGTGCTGGATGTCCGAGAACAGGGCGGTCAGCGTCGCGAACTCGTTACTGAACACGTCCTCGGCCAGGGCTTCGGAGCGGCCGGGACCGGATTCCAGCACTTCCCGGAAAATCAGGCGCGAGCGGCACTCGTCCTCGAACAACAGGGACAGGGACGCCCGTACCGCCTGCTCTATCTTTTCGGACGGGTCGTCGTCCGAATCGAGCAGGCGCGAGAATTCGTCGGTGAGCCGTTCCGTGGCCGCGCGCATGACTGCGAAGTATAGTCCCTGCTTGTTACCGTAATGGTGAAAGATGTTCGCCTTGCTCGACCCGGCGCGCTCGGCGATGGCGCTGATCGAGACCGCCTCGAAGCCGCGTTCCGCGAAAAGATCCTTGGCGGCGAGCAGTATCTCCTCCGCCCCTGCGCTGTCCGCGGAACCGCTGTGCATCACTTCCCGTCCGTGCCCCGAGCCGGGCTGACCGATCGATCGGTCCGGGATGATACGCAACCGTATGGCCGGCGACAACTACCGCCGGGGTAAACGCCGCCGGCACGCGGACCGGGCGGTGGCGAGCACGACGCCGCCCTTGCCGGACCGCGCCTCGAAGACGACGGATCAATCCGCGGATCGCGCGGATGCCCCCGGCTTGCGGTCAACCGCGGCAACCCGGCCGTCCATGTGCCCGATCACGCATCCCGTTACCGGCCCCAGTCGCAAGAGGACTATCCGCGGATAGACGCCGATAGACGCAGATTCAGGCGTTTCAAGAACGATATCTGCGTAGATCGGCGTCAATCTGCGGATTAAAACTCAACCTTCACAACATGCCGGCGACCATTCGCGCCAGCCGCCCAGCAGCGGGAAATACAGTCCCAGCCGGATCGGCCGCGACTCGCGCGCGGCCAGCAACGCGGCGTAGCGCTCGAGTTGCGGCGCATATCGTACCCGCTCGCGGTCGAGGAAGGCATCCAGGTCGCCACCCTCGTGGCGGCCGGTCTTGTAGTCCACGATCCAGCGGGTGCCCTCCCCGTCCACGAAGCTGCGGTCGATCACGGCGTCCACCACGACCCCGTCGACCAGGCCCGACACCGCCCATTCGCTGCGCGCCTCGGCATGCCCGGCCAGGAGCCAGCGACCGCGTTCGTCGGCCAGGGTCCGGGCCACGGCCTCGTGCACCCGCCATGCCAGGCGTGCCGCCTCCTCGCGGCCCGCGCCCAGCCCGGTGAGCGCGGCGACCATCGCCGGCTTGCAGGCCGTCAGCCGGGCCGCGTCCCACTGCGCCGGTCCGTCCCGCGCCACGCGCAGGAGCAACCGGTGGACCACGGTGCCCACCAGACGCGCGGCGGGCGCGGCCCATTCGAAGGCCGGAGCCGGCGCGGTCTCCTCGGCCGCCGCCGCGTCCGCCAGCGGCAGATCGGTCGGCAGATGCGGGGGCGACTGCCAATCCGCCGGCAACCGCCGGAGCGACGGCGGCGCGGCGGAGGTCGTTTCCCCGGTCTCCGCGCCCGGCTCCGCGGCGGCCGCGAACGCCTCGCCCGCGGCCGGCCAGAGCATCGCCAGCAGCGAGCCGGATTCGGGATACGGGGCATCCCGCTTGTCCGACTCGCGCATGTGCCCCAGCAGGTGGAGCCGCTCGCGGGCCCGCGTGGCCGCGACGTACAGCAGCCGGCCCTGCTCCAGGGCGTCCCGGCGTGCGGCCATCGCCTTGACGTAGTCGCCGATGGGCTCGCCGGCCTCCGCGCGCGCCGAGATGGGGGCCAGGATCAGATCCCCCTCGGTGCCGGCCACCGGCTGCGGCAGCCACCGCAACAGCGGCTCGCTGTCCGTGCGCGACCGTTTGCCCAGACCCGGCACGATCACGGTGTCGAATTCCAGACCCTTGGCCTTGTGGACGGTCATCAATTGCACCCGGTCGCCGGCGCGGGCGTCGGGCGGCGCGAACAGGCGGTCGGCACATTCGGCCAGGCGGTCGGCATCCAGGGTGTCGGCCTCGTCCTCGAGGGATTCCAGCAATCCCAGGAAGACCTCGGCGGCCTCCAGCTCGCCGCGTTCGCGCACGGCCGCGGGGCCGCCCAGCGCCAGCCAGGCGCCCTCCACCCAGCGGCGCAGGGGCCGGCGACCGCGCGCCGCGAGCGCCTCGCCCAGGACAGCCCGCACCCGGCGCAGACGGGCCGCCCCGTCAGGCGTCAACGCGGCGAGAACCGCGTCGTCGTCCAGGCGCTGCCAGAGGGTGGCGTCGGTATCGGCGGCCAGGGCATGCAGGTCGTGCAGGGTGGCCCCGCACCAGGGGGCCCGCAGCACCGACAGCCAGGCGACGCGATCCGCGGGGTGCAGCAACGCCCGGGTCAGGCTCTGCAGATCCTGGACCACGGGGGCATCGGCCAGTTTCTCGATCTCGACGGCCTGGAACGCCACCCCCACGGCCTTCAGGCGGCGGGCCACGACCGCCAAGTGCCCCTTGCTGCGCACCAGCACCGCGACATTGCCGCTCTCGCGGGCCGCGCGTACGAGGGACGCCACGCGCTCGGCCTCGGCGGCGTCGTCTCTCGGCGTCCAAGCGTGCAAGGTGACGCCCGCGGCCGCGTCATCGGACCGGCGGGGCTCGGCGGGTGCGTAGGCGATGGCGCCGGCCAGCGGGTCCTCGTCCTCGGGGGCGGGCAGCACCTGCGGAAACACCCGGTTGACCCAGTCCAGCACCGCCGGCCGGGAGCGGAAATTGGCGCTCAGGCGCAGGAATTCGGGCCGGACTTCGCCGACGCCGTGGTCGCGGGCGCGCAGGAACAGCCCCACCTCGGCCTCGCGGAAACGGTAGATGGACTGCATCGGATCGCCCACCAGGAACAGGGTGCGACCGTCGTCCGGCTGCCAACCGGCCACCAGTTTCTCCAGCAACCGGAACTGGGTGACCGAGGTGTCCTGGAATTCGTCCACCAGGATGTGATCGATGCGGGCGTCCAGCGCCAGGGCGAGATCGCTGGGGTCGTCCGGCTCGCCCAGCGCCCGCTGGGCGGCCGCCGCCATGGCCACGAAATCCACCCGGCGATGCCGGGCGAACACGAGCTGGAGTTGCGCGGCGGCCAGCCGCAGCAGCGCGAACAACGCCTCCGCGACCGCCCATTGCTCGTCGCTGTAGTGCGGCGGCGGCAACAGGCGCACGAAGTGCAGCGATTCCCGCAGGCCGGGCACCTCGGCCAGCGCCGACACCAGCGCGGCATGCCGGTCCTTGATGTCCGCGAAGCGCGCCTTCTCGGCGGCGTCGCGGCCCGCCGTCTTCGGCGGCAGGCCGTGCCGGGCGTTGGGCCGGCGCAGCCAGTCACCCTGCTTCGTGAGGAACAGGTCGGCCAGCCCGCGCCAGCGTTCGAGGTCGGCGGCCGTCGTGCCGGGCAGACCCTCGAGACCGGCCAGCGCGGCGATCGGGCCCTCGTCGCCCTCGCCCTGCAACCGCCCGCCGGCAAAGGCGGCGAGCGACGCCATGTCCGCAACCGCCGTCTCCGGCACATGCCGGCGCGCGAGCGCCAGTCCGGATTCGGCGGCGATCTCCAGGGCCCGCTCCAGATGGCGGCGGCGGGTGCGGTCGTCGTCCAGGATCAGCGGCAGCCATTGCTCGCGCCGGCCGAGGATGCCGGCCAGCAGGGCCTCCAGGCGCTCCAACTCATTGTTCTGGTGCCGCAGCAGGCGGGCGTAGTCACTGCCGCCGTGGTGGCCGCGGATGATCTCGGTCAGGGCGGCACGTGCCGCTTCCCGATACAGCGGATCGCTGTCGTCGGCGGCCACGGGCACCGTGCCGAGACCGGTCGCCGCCGGACGCCGGCGCACGACCGAGGCGCACAGGGAATCGAGGGTCTGGATGCGCAGCCGGCTGGGATGGGCGGTCAGGTGCCAGCCGCGCTCGGTGTCCCGCGCCAGTGCCGCCCGCGCCAGCTCCCAGGTGACCCGCTCGTGCTCGGCCGCCGGCGCCGGGCCGTCGGCGGCGGCCAGCGCCGCGACCACGCGCCGGCGCATCTCGGCGGCCGCCTTGCGGGTGAAAGTCAGGGCCAGGACGCTCTCCGGGGTCTCGGCCCGGGCCAGCAGACGCAGGATGCGCTGCGTCAGCAGGCCGGTCTTGCCGGAGCCCGCCGGGGCCTGCACCAGGAACGAGGCGCCGGGATCGAGGGCGCGGCGGCGGGCGTCGGCATCCGCGGGGGCGCTCATGCCGTGTCTCCGGCATCGTCGTCACCGCCGCCGCGCTCGGCGCGGATCTCGGCGATACGACACAAGCCGTGCAGATCGCAGGTATCGCACACCCGCGGATCGCGGGGATCGGGGGTCGCCTCGCCGCCGGCAAAGGCGGCCGCCAGCCCCGCCATCACCGCATGCCAGGCGGTCACGCGCTCGCGCCACTCGGTCTCCGGCTCGGCGGCGACCCCGGGCAGCTCCAGACCCTCCGCCACGCAACCCACGAAGCGGGCGGCGCCGGGCCGGATACTGGCGAAGGCGACCCCGCCCAGCCCCTCCGGCGGCTGGGTGAGCGCATAGGCCGGCAACTGGGGTTGCCGCGGGCGCTCGCCCTCCCAGTCGGAGGCGCCCACGCGGCCGGTCTTGTAATCCACGACCAGGCGGCGACCGTCGGGGTATTCGTCCACGCGGTCCAGCTTGACCCGGAAAACGGTGCCGGCCAGTGTCAATTCGGTCTCCCACTCGCGCTCGTGGACGCGGAAAGCGGGCCGACGGCTCTCGACCGCCAGCCACTCGTCGACCAGCGCCGCCAGGGCCTCGGTCTCGATCGCCCGGAACCGGTCGCTGAAGGTCCGCGGCCGCCGGGCCGCCAGCTCCCCCACCGCCGTTTCCGCACAGGCCCGGGCCTCGGCCAGCCGGGTCCGCCGGTCCAGCGCCGCCAGGGCGCCGGCGGAATCGTGGCGGGGGGGGGAAAAAAGCA
>NZ_APNM01000027.1:0-16245 GCF_040361335.1 Salinisphaera sp. PC39
CTCCATCCTCTCAAGAAATGGAGCCTCCGGGAATCTCGGGGCGGTTCACTCCTCAGCTATATCAAGGCAGTTGAGTCCCAGTACGATGACGGCGACGAGCCCAGTAATTACAACCTGACTCTTCGGATCGATGTCCGATTTCAGAAAGGCAAGAGCACCGAAGCGCTACCTGTGAAGGTCACCGATGATCCAGACGCGCCCGAGGTTCGGTTGGCTGAAGAGGACGTAATTGATAAGTACCCGTGGGACTATCAAGTATTAACAACGCGATTAAGCAGGCGATACGTCGACTTCAAAGTCAATCAGAAATATCACGATGTGAGGAAAGCTCTGGAAGCAAACCCCAAGCTGGCTCATCAGCGATTTTTGAATCCAAAGAATCCGAAAGGCGGCAAGAAGACCTTATATAATCCCAATATAGTCAAAGAGTTCGATGCCCACTACAAGCGAGTCAGCTAACAAATCGCATATAGACGCCTCCCGAGAAAACCCAAGAAAACCGGGTCAGACTGATATTTTCACACACTCTATTCATATACCTATACGACCACTGTGACCTCCATCACTAGAATCGGACACCGCTATCGCGACAAAAGTACGGACAAGACGTTGGACGTCTGGTTCCCTCGCGATAACCAACGTATCGAACGTCACTGTCTCGCCGAGAAAATGAACCTGATTGAAGGTGACTTTGTCACTGTCGCCATGTCTGATCCAGAGGAATCGCCGGCCACCACCGAGGAAGTCTACCTGCGACTGCACCTGCTATCTGAACTGGCCTTACGCCCGAATGACCTCCCCCGCTCTCAGCGCCTCCGCGCATCAAGCCAGCATGCAATTATCCGATGCACTGGCCACTCATTGCATTCAATCAATGCGGCAAATGCAGAAGTCGCGATATTACGGGCGAAATATGCCGTGAAACAAGGTGTCTGACAACTTTTTACGTGAACTCAAGCGTTAAGTAGAGGGAGATAAGAGCATGGCAATAGTAGTCTCCATGATTAACATGAAAGGCGGAGTCGGGAAGTCTACCTTGACCTTTAACTTGGCATGGCGCTCCGCTTGGCGCGAAAACCTGCGGGTCTTGGCAGTCGATCTGGACCCGCAAGCTAACCTAAGTCAATACTTCCTAGGTGCGCAGAAGTACATGGACATGCTTGAGTCAGGCGCGCACTCAATCGTCGACGTATTTGAGCAGTTCTCGTCGCCCACAAAAACCAGTGGTAGTCCAAGCTTATTAGAGCCGGAAACTGCTGTTCAGGTTCTCAATGAATGGGACGACGGGAGCCTTTTGCATTTGGTACCGTCACGGCTCGAATTGTCGTGGACCCTGAAAAATCCTACTGAGAAGGCTCAGTTGCTACCGAAATTTCTAGCCGACATCAAAGATGCCTACGACTTAATACTAATTGATTGTGCTCCGACAGAGTCTATATTGACCTTGGCAGCCTATAGATCCAGCCGATATGTCTTTGTGCCGGTGCGGCCTGAATTTCTCGCGACGATTGGTCTGCCTTTGCTTGCTCGGTCATTGAACGAATTTAGGATTATGCACAGTGACCAAGATCTTGAAATGGCTGGAATAATTTTTAACGGATTGCGTCGTTCGAATACGCCCCCAGAACAAGAAAAGTCAATGAAAGACGTGCGAAGCCTTGCGACGGAACATTGTTGGCCCGTACTCGATAGCGTCGCGCATCATTCAGATTCATATGCCACCGGATCACGCGAGCGGACACCGATTTTCCAGACATCCTATGCAAGAGACTACGTCGTACACGAGTTCCACAAAGTGGCCAATGAATTTCTCGAAAAGGTTCAACTTAAGTGACCGATAGCATCTCAAAAGTTATAAAAAAGATTTCTCGAATGAGGGTACACCATTCCGAGGATGATATTCGGGCCGCGATGCGACAAATATTGGAGGGCGGATTCCCTGATCGGAACCGCGATGTCAATACGGGTCGCCATAGAGGCAGTGGTGGATCGAAGCGGGGCAAACCGCTTTCTGATGGAGTATCGAGAGCTGTTCTAGAACTGGAAGGGTCAGACCCAGACAAGTTCAAAATGCTGTCGTCCTTTGATCGACTTTTGCGGAAGGGAGATGTCCTGAAGGATATGCGGTCTTTGCGTGAGTTCGGGCAGTCGATCGATAAGTCCTTCGAGCCTGGTAAGGCAAGAAAGGAAGCGGTTCCTCGGCTTGTACAACTGCTTGCGGATATGCCGATGGACCGACTCGCTACAGTCGTTGAATCAGCGTTAGACAAAGAGAGGAGAAGGGCTGATACGGATGACGACTATCAAGCTCTTGCAAACTTTCTCATGGCCAAACGTAGCAAGTAGCGGAGCGATGCATAGCATGACGCTTAACCGGACGCTCGTGCCTGGCGCCGGTCAGCTCTTCGGTAGGCGGCGGGTCAACATAAATGGCAGCTTCAACCAGCACTGAAGTTCAGCATTACGTTCCCAAGTTCATCCTCAAAAAATTCTGTGGCGGAAAGAAGCCACAGTTGTGGGTCTACGACAAGCACCAAGGCCGTTCCTTTAAGGCAAACGTCAATCGAATTGCTGCTGAGTCGGGGTTCTATGATTTCGAGCTAGGTGAGGTGCCCGTCACCTTAGAGCAAAGCTTGAGTGCCCTAGAAGCAAAGGTTGCACCCATTTTCAAAGAGATAGATCGTGCGGGAAACATCGCGTTCCTAGATGACGAAGCTAAAGCACTTCTTGCGTATTTTTTCTCTGTGCAGCTCGTCCGTACCAAGCGGCACAGGGAGCAATACCGGGATATCCACAACGCGATTGAGGAAGCACTTTCACGGCAAGGTGATGACATTACCCAATTAGAAGGTTATGAGCCTCCAACAGAACAATCGTTGAAAGAGTCTGGGATACACGCACTTGCCAATGCCCACGACTATGTCTCGCACTTCCTTGATAAGTCGTGGGTGTTAATGAGGGCCAGAAAGGGATTCCCATTCATTACCTCCGACCATCCAATTTGCATGCAGAATATGCTCGATCATGGGCCTCGCGGAAACTTAGGACTAGGTGTGGCTGGGATCGAAATCTACTTTCCAATTAGCACCACATGGTGTCTTTGCATGCTCTGCCCAAGCTACCAGAACGAAATCATTGATGGATACCAGAGGTATAAAACGATGGCCATGGCAGGTCGCTTGCCTCCTGGGCTTGCTCTTCAACCGTTCGAACTTGAGGAGTTGGTTGCAGGGTTTCTTGAAGGAGCAGGGGTAAGGACGCAAGATGAATCAATCCTTAATATAAATTCGTTACACGTGCGCAACTCCTATCGGTTTATTTTTTCCTCGAAAAATGATTTTGAGATGGTTGAGGACATTCTTTCGGAGCATCCAGACCTCAAAACGGGGGCGAAATTTACCGTTGCCTAATTATAGTGTTGCTTTTCTGGGGGAAGCTCCATGATACCGATAGCTTATGCAGACACAGCGATCCGCTGCCCCGCCGCTCAAGCATTCTCCTTCGTATGTAACATAGAGCGGGCCTTCCAGGGACAGGATAGTTAACTCCAGAGCCTCACCGATACATCAATCATGCCGCGTCAACCGGTCGAGCATCCCCATCGCAAACGCCGACGCGACAAAGGTCAGATGTATCACCACGTACCAGAACAGGTGGTCCTCCACCACGTTCGGCGTGTTCATGAAGACCTTCAGCAGATGGATGGACGAGATCGCCACGATGGATGAGGCCACCTTGTTCTTGAGGCTGGTGTAATCCATCCGGCCCAGCCAGCCCAGCTTGTCCTGCTCGGCGGCCAGGTCGAGGCGTGACACGAAGGTTTCGTAGCTGGACAACATCACCATGATGATCAGGCCGCCCACCAGGGCCAGGTCGATGAGCGTGAGCACCAGCAGCACCAGGTCGGTTTCCTTGATGGCGAAGATGCGCGGCAGCACGTGGAAGATTTCCTGGAAGAACTTGAGGCCGAGCGCGAGCAGCGCCAGGCTCAGGCCCAGGTATATCGGTGCCAGTATCCAGCGAGAGCCGTAGATAAGGCGTTCCACCGCGGTTTCGATCTGCTTGCTCGTCATCGTCGTTCCAGTTGCCCGTTTGGTCGTGCGTGGGGCGTGAATTTAAGGCCACGGACGGTGTTCTACAACGTTCGGACTCCTCGACCGGCAATCACGCGACCATGCAGCTCGGGGACGGTATCTGAGCCGAGATCACGCACATCAGCTAATCTCACCTCCTATAGCGAACCTTGACCTCTGCAATGCTCTGATGGAGTAGCCAATGACCGCCATGGAACCGGGTCTCGTCTTCGTCTTCTCGATCATCGCCCTCGTGGTCGGCACCTTCGCCTACAAGATCATCAAGCACGGCGGCTTCAAGGCCGCCATGTTCGGCAGCTCGATCAAGCGCACGGTCGGCGAGGTCGAGGGTGGCGGCTCGCGGATGTTCCGCATGAAGCTGCGTGTCCACGAGCTGGGCGGGTCGTCGGATAAGGCGGTGGGGGTCGAACTGGTCGCGAAGAGTCTGGCCAGCTACCAGATGCTGCCGGTCTCGCTGTCGCACCAGGAAGCGCAGAAGCTTATCCGGCTCTTGCAGTCGGCCACCAACCGTTCGGGGGGATCGGTATAGACTTGCAGCGGCCACCGCACGCTATTACGAGGACATGGGCAGATGGATCTGGAACAGGGGATGGACGGGAGGGACGCACGATTCTGGGATAACGCTGCCCGGAAATACGCGGCCTCTCCCATCGACGACGAGGCCGGCTTCGAGAGGACACTGGCACGCACGCGCGAGTTCATGGCGCCCGGCACGCGGGCACTGGAGCTCGGTTGCGGCACGGGCACGGCGGCCCTGCGCCTTGCAGATGCCGCCGAGAGCTACCTGGCCACCGATATCTCCTCGCGCATGATCGCCATCGCGCAGGATAAGCTCGCAGGGGCTCGCGAAAACGGCTTGGACGGCCGACTGCGTTTCCGCCAGGCGACCGCCGCCACGCTGGTGCGCGAAAACGCTCTTTACGACGCCGTTATCGGCTTCAACTATCTTCATCTCGCCGGCGACCTGGCCACCGTGCTCGGCCATATCCGCGCCCTGCTGGCACCGGGCGGTGTCTTCATCTCCAAGACGCCCTGCATCGGGGACATGAACCCGCTCATCCGGCTCGCCATCCCGCTGATGCGTCTGGTGGGCAAGGCACCCGGCGTCACCACGTTTTCCGCCGCGTCACTGGAGGCGGCGATCCGCGCCGCCGGCTTCCGGGTCTTGGCGAACGAACGCCATGGCTCGAAGAAAAGCGACATGCGGCCCTTCATCGTCGCCCGCGCGCCATGAGCGCCCCGAATCCAGGAAGGAAATCAAAATGACACGAACCCTGTTGGTGCTGCTTGCCGCCTTCTCGGTATTCGGATGTGGGAAGAAGGCGGTTTACGACAATGTTCAGATCCATAACCGACAGCAGTGCGCCAGGTTGCCGCCATCCCAGTACGAAGACTGCATGGAAGACGCCGAAAAGACTTACGAGGAATACCGGCGGGAGCGCGAAGAGGCTCTCAAGCAAGACGCCAGCGGTCCATAGATAAAGGAGGTTGCGGCGACATCGGCCAATACGTGCATCCCGGACGAGCCCGCGAGAACAACAGGCTGCCTCGAATGTTTCCGCTGGGTCCCGGATAAGTCGCAGAGCGACTTTCCGGGACGACGGGGGATAGAGTCCGCCCCGTTCGTTATCCCGGACACGCCGGGGTGACGAACGATCACGAGTGTCACGCGGTTCCGGAAGTATCTCCCTCCCGCTTTTCCCATAGCGAAGCAACGACAAAACCAAGCAGGTAGACTGTCCGGCAAGCTCTTGCAGCGACTGCGGGACAATGGCTTTGCCAGGCACGCCCTGCCCGCGGCACCAATCCCCACGGACCAGAAGGAGCCGAATGGCAATCGCGAGTACGGCGCTGGTGGTGCTGGCCGCCCTCTTCTGGGGGCTGTCCGGCGGCATCGGCGGCATCCTCATGGCGGACGGCTGGGATGCGTTCGTGGTGTCTTTCTACCGGGGTGCGATCGGCCTGGTGTTCGTGCTCGGGTGGCTGGCCTGGCGGCCGCGCGGCAGCGGGCTCGGCAACCGGACGCTGTGGTTCTGGTCGGCGCTGGCCGGGCTCGGCGTGGCCGGCAACTTCGCCTTCTACTTCGTGAGCATCTCGGAGGGCAGCGTGGCGGTGGCGGCCACGCTGATGTACTGCGCCCCGGTGTTCGTCTACCTGGTCTCGTTCGCGATCAAGCTGGAACAGCCGACCCTGCTCAAGTGGGCCGCGATCGCGACGGTGATGGTGGGCGTGGTGCTGCTGACGGGTATCTACGACGTCGGCGTGGGCAAGGTCACGCCGCTGGGCGTGGGCGCCGGGCTGTTGTCCGGGCTCTCCTATGCGTTGTTCATCTTCGGCTTCAAGTACGCGGCGCCGCACGGCAGCCCGCAGGCGATCCTGGTGATCGCCTTCACCGTGCTGGTGGCCGTGCTGTTCTGGCCGGGCGATCCGGACCAGTTCGTGGCCGCCGTGACCACGCCGAGCTGGCCGCTGTTCGTGGCGTTGGGGGTGTTCGGCGCGGGGCTGTCGTTCGTGCTCTACATCATCGGCCTGAACCACACCGCGCCGGCGGTGGCCTCGATCGTGGCCATGGTCGAGCCGGTCACCGCGTCGCTGTTCGGGGTGGTGATCCTGGATGAGAGCCTGGCCGGGGTGCAGATCGTCGGCATGGCGCTGATCCTGCTCACGGTGACCGCGCTGAGCGCGTCGCCGAGTTCCGAGCAAACCTCGCCGGAGCTGACCACCACCGAGCGGGACTGACGCCGCCGGCCGGCGCCGGTCCGTCCCTCAGTACATCGGGTCGACCCGCAGCCCGGCGCCCTGCTCCAGCGCCGCCAGCGTCTGGTCGGACACGTCGCCGGGCGGCCGGATCGCCGGCCCCGAGGCCTCCACCAGGATGTAGGTCTCGCCTTCGTGCTCGATCCAGCGCTGGCCCGGCGCCGGCTCGCCGGCGATGCCGAGCAGGTAGTGGTCCGGGACGTGGACGCCGACGATGCGCCGGTCCGTGAGGTGCTGGAGGATGGCGGCCAGCAGGGCCGACTTGGTGTCGCAGTCGCCGTAGCCCTGTTCCAGGGCGCGGGGCGGTGGATAGAAGTCCAGGATCTTGCGGCCGTTCTCGACCTGGGCGGGGCGCTCGTACCTCATGCCGCCCTGCACCAGCGCCATCGCCGCCTGCATGGCCCATTGCGTGTCCCGGCCGTTGCGGGCCGCCAGCTCGCGCAGGGCCCGGACGACGGGTCGCACGCGGTCGCGGTTGCGGGCCACGGCGGCGGGCACGTCCACGACCATCTTGAGGCGGCCGTTGTCCTGCTCCAGCAGCCGCATGCCATGGTCGTGGTAATAGCGCCGCCACTCCCGGCTCCAGGTGCAGTCCGGGTCCGCCTGGCAACGGTTGTAGCGCGCCTTGCGCTCCACGTCGGAGACGCCGAACTCCGCCGTGGCCTGGCGGCTCCAGGCCGCGGGCATGTCGAAGCGGATCGCCAGCGGCCGGCCCTCGAAGTCCCGGAAACGGGCCTGGAAACGATAGACGCCGTCGTCGCCCAGCTCCCGGGCGAGTCGGTCCGCGTCCGGCGAAACGGCGCCGGGCTGCGAATAAAGGGCGTCACCGCCCCGCGCCGCGGTGCCGTCGCCGGCCCCGGCGTTCAGGGCGAAACCGCCCAGGGCGATCGCCAGCGCGGTCAGGGTGGGCGTCCGGGGGAAGCGCCGGATTCCTCGTGCCTTCATGTCCGTACCTCGTCCGTGTCGGCCGCGACGGGACGTCCGTCGCGGCTCCCCTTCCCCCCGGGGATGTCCCTGTTTATTTGATCGGCAGCCGGTTGCCGGGCTTGAGTCGGCCGCCGGGGGCCTTTACCCGGTGAGACGGTGCAGGGACGGCGGGGTAACACGGCCTGGCGCAAAAGCCGCCCGGGAACGGGATGTGTGACGGAGGCTGCCGCTGTCGAAACCGGGTGTGCCCGTTCGACCAAGGGGAGTACTACCGGCGTCGATCAACGAACAGGAGCACCGATCATGCCCAGCACCGTCCACCTGCACCGCGTCCTCCGTGCCGCGCCCGAGCGCGTCTACCGGGCCTTCCTCGATCCGGATGCCATGGGCAAGTGGCTGCCGCCGCACGGGTTCACCGGCAAGGTCCACGAAATGGATGCCCGCGTGGGCGGCTCCCACCGGATGTCGTTCACGAACTTCACCACGGGCACGAGCCACGCTTTCGGCGGGGAATACCTTGAATTGGTGCCGAACGAGCGGCTGCGCTACACGGACAGGTTCGATGACCCGAACCTGCCCGGCGAGATGCGGGTGACCGTGGAACTCAGGCAGGTGTCCGTCGGCACTGAACTGAACGTCACCCAGGACGGGATTCCCGACATGATCCCCGCCGAGGCCTGCCATCTCGGCTGGCAGGAATCGCTGGCGGCACTGGCGGCGCTGGTGGAGCCGGAAATACCGGACGGGGGCTGAGGACATGCCCGGCCCGGCGGGCCGTTGGCCGGGAACAGTGGCCGCGTCGTCTCGATAACCTCCGCCTGAGCCAACTCATTGATGCGCATGAATCATGGGCATAAACTCAGGGCATTGGTCCGCGAAACGAGTGCACCATGCCGACAGAGGAACCCCGCCCGGCGTCCCGCCGCGCCACCAACGTGTCCCTGGACAGCGATTTACTGCGGGAGGCGCGATCCCTCGGCATCAATGTCTCCCGCTCCGCCGAGGCCGGTATCGCCGAGGCCGTGAAGCGGCGCAAGCGGGAACGGTGGCTGGAGGAAAATGCGGCGGCACTGGAAAGCTCCAATGCCTACGTGGATGCCAACGGCCTGCCCCTGTCCAAGCACCGCCAGTTCTAATGGCTCGGTTCGATGTCTTCCGCTACGAGAGTGGCAGCGGCTATCTGCTCGATGTGCAATCCGACCTGCTGAGCGGCTTGAGCACCCGTGTCGTCGTGCCGCTGCTACCGCTTGACCGGGCCCCCGCACCCGCCGAGCGGCTCAATCCCGTGTTCACGGTGGAAAGCACCGAGGTGGTGATGGCTACGCAATTCATGGCGGCGGTACCCGGCGGCGAGCTTGGGTCACGCGTCGCGAATCTAAGTGAACGGCAGCAGGCTATTAGCGCTGCCCTGGATATGCTGTTTCTCGGGTTTTGAAAGAGATAGGGTTACGGCTGACCCATGTGGCTTCAACCGCGCCCGGGGACCGCATCGCCTACCCATAATCATTCCCGGAATTCCAGGGAGACGACATAACCGGAGACCAAGGCATGGTCTATCGATTCAAGATAACGCTGCTGGAAATAAAGCCCGAAATCTGGCGTCTGATCGAGGTGCCCGGAACCTATTCGTTCTGGGATTTGCACGTTGCCATTCAGGATGCGATGGGGTGGCTCGACTATCATCTTCATGAATTCCAGGCGGCCACGCGTGACGCGGATACGCCTGTCTCCATAGGCATTCCCGAAGATGAATCGGACGACCGAATCCAGGCCGGCTGGAAAGTGCCGATAGGCGAGCACTTCCAAAAGCCGGGTGACTCAGCCCTTTACGAATACGACTTCGGGGATGGCTGGGCACATAAGATCATGCTTGAATCCATCGAGCCAGCTTCGCCGGGTACGGAATATCCTCGATGCGTTGACGGAGACCGGGCATGTCCTCCCGAGGATTGCGGCGGCGAGCCCGGTTATAATCGCCTTTTGGACATCCTGGCCAACCCCGAGGATCCCGAGTACGAAGACATGGTCGACTGGCTGAAGAACCATGCCAAGAATTACCATCCCTATCAGCCCGAGGTCTTCGATCCCCAATCCGTCGAATTCTGGGATCCCGAGATACGATTTCAAATGATGATGGACGGCTGAATGAGGGCTGTCACTGATGGCCATGAACAATC
The DNA here is from genome assembly GCF_040361335.1 of Salinisphaera sp. PC39. Lineage (NCBI taxonomy): Bacteria > Pseudomonadati > Pseudomonadota > Gammaproteobacteria > Salinisphaerales > Salinisphaeraceae > Salinisphaera > Salinisphaera sp. PC39. Next base: position 9,956 of record NZ_APNM01000027.1, read on the forward strand.
CCCCGCATCCCGGCGAATTCATCCGTGAAATCTATATGGAGCCGTACCACATTACGGGTCGTGCCTTGGCGGCCAAGCTCGGGGTGTCCCCTTCGACGCTCAATCGTCTGCTCAGAGGCAGTAGCGGTATCAGTTCCGAGATGGCGCTTCGGCTCTCCAAGACCTTGGGCCGTTCCCCCGAGAGTTGGCTGGCGATGCAGGACAAGTACGAGCTTTGGCAGGCCAGGCGCAGGGTCAATCTCGATGCGGTCGAGAAGATCGAGTTCGATGCGGCATGAGCAAGGCGGCGCGGGTGCCCCCAATGCGGCAACCGGCCACCGTACCTGACACGTGCCCTATCCGACGTTGGCGGCCGACCGACTCAATCGTGGAAACGCGGCATAAACATAAACACCCCTCGCTCAAGTGATGTCGTACATGGACTGTCCACGACAACCGCTCTGAATCACCGATCATGAGAACCATCACCGCCACAGAAGCCCGCGCCAAGCTTTCTCGCCTCATTGACGAGGTGGCCGAATCGCATGAACCGCAGTTGATCACGGCCAAGCGGAACAAGGCGGTCCTGATCGCGGAGGAGGATTGGAGGGCGATCCAGGAGACGTTGTCCCTGCTGTCCGCGCCCGGCATGCGGGAGTCGATCCGGGAAGGCATGAACACCCCCGTCGAGGATTGCGGCCAGGGACTTGATTGGTGAGATATCCGTGCCATCCATGAACCCCTGATTCCGACCCGAGGAGCCGCGCATGAGCAAGGACCGCGACGTCACAATCACGCTGGGACACGAACAAGTACGCATCAGCGGCCGCTACGAGACCGCCAGCATCCTCAACGATTTCCTGATCGCGCTGTGGTTCCTGGTGGGCAGCGTGTTCTTCCTCTATCCCGAGCTGAAGGAAGCCGGCGCGTGGCTGTTCGTCGTCGGCAGTTTCCAGTTCCTGGTCCGGCCGAGCATCCGGCTGGCCCGGCGCCTGCATCTGCGGCGTCTTCCGGAGAGCGGCTGGGAATCCTGAGCGGGGCCGTTTTTTGCAATCCGCGCCATTTTGTCCTACAACTTGGTACTGCAATAATGCGAACGTCCACCCGGCCGTACCGGTGAGACAGGATGTCGCGGAGGAGATGCCCGCCATGAGCGCAGTGATGCCCTACGGCGTCGGAGACATGCTCTCCAGCGCCAACGCCCCGGACCTCGCCTGGGTGCCCTGGACCGCCGAGGGGACCTATTTCAAGCTCCTGAACGCCGATCCCGAGACCGGCTTCTACAGCCTGGTGCTCAAGGTCGAGCCGGGCACGCACCTAAGCGTGCAGCGCCACATCGACCCCGCCGAGGCCTTCGTGCTCAGCGGCAGCTTCTATTACGTGGACGAACCGGACAGGGTCTATGGCCGCGGCGCCTACGTGCGCGAGAAGGCCGGTGCCGTGCACGAGCCGGTCAGCGACGAGGGCGCCGTGATGTTCGCGGTGTTCCACGGCCCCATCGAGCGCTTCGGCCGCGACGGCCGGCTGCTCGGGGCCTTCGACTGGCGCTGGCATGTGCATGCCTGGAACGCCGCCGGCGGCCACTACCCGATCTGATCCCCCTCCCCAAAGGAGAGTTGCCATGATCAAGCTGGTCTACGTCGTGCGGCGGCGGTCCGATTTCACCCCCGAGGCCTTCCGCGAGCGCTGGCGGCAGCACGGCCCGCTGGTGGACAGCGTGGCCGAGACCATCGGCGCGCGCCGCTACATCCAGAGCCATACCGTGGACACCCCCGTGAACGACGCCCTCGCCGAGGCCCGCGGCATGGGCGAGCCGTACGACGGCATCACCGAGGTCTGGTGGGACAGCCTGGACGATCTGGTCGCGGCCAGCCAGACTGAGGCCGGTCAGGAGGCGATGCAGCGCCTGGTCGAGGACGAGAGCGAGTTCATCGACCTGCAGCGCTCCTCGGTCTTCATGACCGAGGAGCACACGATCTTCGAGCGCTGACGCCCCCGACGGCGACCGACAACAACACACGGGAGGGCCGCCCATGGTGGTCGAGCCGGATTTCGAGATGATCCCCACCAACGGGGTCACCCTGCGCACGGTCGTGGCCGGCGAGGGCCCGCTGGTGATCATGGTGCACGGCTGGCCGGAGTGCTGGTATTCCTGGCGCCACCAGATCGGACCCGTGGCCGAGGCCGGCTACCGGGTCGTGGTGCCGGACGTGCGCGGCTACGGCGGTAGCGACAAGCCCGAGGCCCTGGAGGCCTACGACATGCCGTCCCTGATCGGCGACGTCCTGGGCCTGATCGACCATTTCGGCGAGTCCGAGGCGATCCTGTTCGGCCACGACTGGGGCGCGCCGGTGGTCTGGAACACCGCCGCCCTGCATCCCGACCGGGTCCGCGGCGTGGCCGCGCTGAGCGTGCCCTGGCTGCCGCGCGGCGAGGTCTCGGCGATCGAGCTCTGGCGCCAGATCTACGCCGGCCGCTTCTTCTACCAGCTCTACTTCCAGGAGCCCGGGGTCGCCGAGCGCGAGCTGGAGGCGGACGTGCGCCGCAGCCTGCGCATGATCTACTACAACCTCTCCGGCAACGCCCCCAAGGACATCTGGATCCAGGACAAGCCCGAGGACGCCACCCTACTCGAGGGACTGATCGACCCCGAGGTGCTACCGGACTGGTTCACCGAGGCGGATCTGGACTATTACACCCGCCAGTACGAGGCCAGTGGCTTCGGCCGTCCCATCAACCGCTACCGCAACCAGCAGCGGGACTGGGAGCTGCTGCCGGAGCTGACGGATGCGCGCATCGAGCCGCCCGCCTGCTTCCTCGCCGGCACCAAGGAGATCGTGCTGTCGTTCGTGCCGGGCGCCGACCTGATCGGCAACATGAAGGTCCTGACCGACGACCTGCGCATCTGCCGGCTATTCGAGGGCGCCGGCCACTGGCTGCAGCAGGAGCGCCCCGACGAGGTCACCGAAGCGCTGCTGGAGTTCCTGGCCGGCCTGGAGCGCTAGCCGGCCCGCTCCAGCAGCCGGTACAGCAGGTCGCGGTCGAGGTTGCCGCCGGTGATCACGGTGGCCACCCCGGCCTCCGCCGGCGGCCGCACGGTGCCGTCCATCAGGGCCGCCACGCCCAGCACCGCCCCCGGCTCGGCGTAGAGCTTGCCCTCCGTGATCACCGCCCGGGCCGCGGCGACGATGCTGTCGTCGTCCACCGTCACCAGTTCGTCCACCACCTCGCGGCTGATGGCATAGGTGTGCTCGCCGGCGCGGTTGGCGCCCAGGCTGGCGGCGATCGTGTCGATCCCGGTCAGCGCCACCGGCCGGCCGGCGTCCCAGGCGGCGCCCAGCGTCGACGCGCCGGCCGGCTCGACGCCGACGATGCGCACGTCCGGCCGGCAGGCCTTCAGGGCCAGCCCCAGGCCGCAGATCAGGCCGCCCCCGCCCACCGGGCACAGCACCGTGTGCAGACCCGGGCACTGGGCCTGCAGCTCCAGGCCGACGCTGCCCTGGCCGGCGATGATCCGGGGCTCGTCGTAGGGCGGCACCAGCGTGGCGCCGCGCTCGGCCACCAGCTCGCGGGCCCGCCGCCAGGCCGCGTGGATGTCGCCGTGCAGGATCACCTCGGCGCCGTAGTGCCGGCAGGCCTCGGCCTTGTAGGGGCTGCTGCCCTCGGGCATGACCACGGTCACCGGCACGCCCTCGCGGCCCGCGGCCCAGGCCAGGCCCATGCCGTGGTTGCCGGCGGATACCGCCACCAGCCCGCCGGCCCGCTCGGCCTCGGTGGCGTTGGCGAGCCAGTTGAGGGCGCCGCGCGGCTTGAAAGAGCCGGTGGGCTGGAACAGCTCGCACTTGAGCCACAGCGGCCGCCGCAACACCGTTTCCAGCGGCGCCGAGCGCAGGCAGGGACTGGGATCGAGGCGGCCGCCCACGACCCGGCCGGCGGCCTCCACGGCATCCGGGCCGATACCGCCGGCCTCCGGGGTCATGTCCGGGTGGGCGCCGGGATTCATGCCGGGGTTCATCGACGCACCGTGAGGTCGGCGGGGACGGTGGTGAGGAACTCGCAGCCATCCTCGGTCACCACGACGGTGTCGGACAGGAAGGCGTCGCCCAGCGGGCTGCGCAGCAGCCAGGACATCAGGTGGAACACCATCCCGGCCTCCAGCCGCATCTCGGAGCCGGCCCGCAGGCCCACGGGCACGCCGCTGCCGGACCAGCTCGGCGGATAGCCGATGCCCACCGAGTAGCCGCAGTGATGCCGGCGGTAATCGACGCCGTGCCGGTCGAGCACGCCCTGCCACGCGGCGTAGACATCGCCGGCCTGCACCTCCGGGCGGATGGTGTCGGCCGCGGCGTGGGCCGCCTCGCGGCAGATGTCGTTGGCGCGCACCGCCTCGTCCGGCGCGTCCCCCAGGAACACCAGCCGCCCCATGGGCGCGTGGTAGCGCCGCACGCAACCGGCCATCTCCAGGAACAGCAGGTCGCCGTCGCCGAGGACGTAGTCCTGCCAGGTGCCGTGCTCGTGATCCAGGGTGGTGGTGGCGCGCACCAGCGGCACGAAGCCAGGATAGGTGCCGCCGCGGCGGCACATCTCGTTGTAGGTGGCGCCCATCACGTCGCGCTTGTGCACGCCCAGGCCGGCGGAGGCGATGGCGGTGAGCATCATCGCGTCCGAGACGCGGGCGGCCTCGCGGGTGCAGGCCAGCTCGGCGGGCGACTGGCGGATGCGGAAGCCGTCGACCAGGCCGGAGGCCTCGTGGAAGACGGCCCCCGGCAGCCCGGCCTGGATGCCCTCTGCCAGCGCCGCCGGGAAGAAGCTGCCGGACTTCTCCATGCCCAGGACACCCTCGGCCAGGCCCAGCTCACTGACCACGTCACAGGTACAGCGCACCGACGGCGGCGCCTCGTCGACCGCCGCCCTGCCCGGCGCCGGCCAGGGCTCCAGGGTCTCCGCGCCCTTGGCCGGCGGCGGGCCACCGGCCGGGGCACGATCCGCGGCGCTGCCGTCGGGATAACCGACGTGGTGGATACCCGGCACCTGGTCGCGCACCACGGCGTGCTCCATGGCGCGGGTGATGAGCACGGGCTCGCCCTTCGCCGGCAGCACCAACATCTGGTAGGCGAAATAGCCCATGTGGTCGAGACCGACCAGGTAGTAGATATTCTCGGGACTGGTGATCAGGATGGCGTCCAGGCCGCGCTCGGACAGCGCGGCGCGGACGCGGTCGCGGCGCTCGCGGAACTCCGCGTCGGAGAACGGCGGCGTGGCGCTCATCGCAAGCCTCCGTTGACGGTGGTTCGTCGGTCTCCGCTCGTGCGGGCCCCATCCTAGTAGCTAGTATCCCGTCTCACAATTGACCTTGCATTGCGCGCGGCCTTCGACGCGCCTGGCGAGCGGTCTGGTCGGTTGCGTTGTCTAGAGGATACCCGGCAGCAACCACCAGCTCCGGCGCTTGTAGTCGGCCCATTCGGTATAACGCGCCATGCTCGCCTCCTTCATGGCCATGTTCACCGCGAACACCGTGGTCCAGTACCAAGCCAGGACCAGCGCCGGCAGCCAATGCCAGACCAGCAGCGCGAAGCTACCGTAGATCAACATCTCGCCCAGGTAGTTGGGATGGCGGACGTAGCGGAACATGCCGTCCGTGATCAGGCCGCGCTGAACCCGCAGGGTGAAGTATTTCTGGGCGTCGGCCGCCACCATCACCGCGGTGCCGATCAGGCACAGCGCGATGCACAGGCAGAACCAGGCCGGCTCGGGCAGCGGATAGACGGGATCGGCGGTGCCCGAGATCAGCAGCCAGCCGAACGACCAGTACAGGCCCAGGCCGATCGCGGCATAGACCGTGCTCGGCAGGGTGATGCGCACCTGCCAGTTGGGGTCCGGGAAGGCCAGGTCCTTGAGCAGCCAGACCAGGCCGTAGCCGCCGTGCAGGGCCAAGTAGACCCAGGCCGCGGGCGCGGTGGCGGCGGGCGTGGCGTCCGCGTACCACCACATCAGGAATCCCAGGAACGGGAAAGTGCCCGCCTTCTGGGCGTTCACCACCCAGGCGAACTTCAACGGCCGCGGGCCGCCGCCGAGGTTGTACAGGAAACGGTCGTTGAACCGGTCCAGCCGCGCCGCCCAGCCGGGCGCGCGGGTCGCGGCGGATTCGTTCGTGCTCATATTGTGTCTCCCCCTGTCTTGCTCCTTCTCCCCTTGGGGGAGAAGACCGGGTTGAGGGGTTCGCCGCAAAGCGGCGCCGAGTTTCTTGTCCCCCTCACCCTAACCCTCGTATGTTGCCAACGCCACGGCAATCAGGAGCATGAGAAGAGTTG
>NZ_APNM01000028.1:0-16001 GCF_040361335.1 Salinisphaera sp. PC39
TAGCTATGGGATTATCTTGCATGACTCAAAGATTCCCCGGACAGCAGTGCAAGCAATTGTTAAATTTTCCCAAAAGAAGTGGAGCTCAATATCTCTAGAAGAAGGCACTTTATGCTCTATATCGCCAGGAGTATTGTGGCCAATTTTGCTTTCACAATACACGCACTTAAATCCTGTTTCGTCTTTTAGCTGTTTCTTTATATCTGGATGCCGATACTTATATTTTTTATTAGAACTTCCTGGATTTTCTACATAATCCTGAAGCCATTGAGCACTATACTCCTCCAACACAGCCGGCTCTTGAAGCTTATCCAAGTTACGCATAACACATTACTTATTGTTGCCGAAGTCGTAGATAGATAGCAGATCGTTGAGACCTGACTCCTTCAGCTCGTCGAACATAGCAGATACTCTTTCTTCAGAGTCCGGACCACCCTCATACTTCTCTAGAATCTCGCTAATTCTCTTCTCTACCCATATTGGAAGAGTCGTTGGCACATCTAGAATTTCGCGCAAGACTTTGTTGGGTGACCCAGCCAAATCTGCCCGCCCAAGATGCTGGCTCACTACTCGTCGGTTTTCGTTGTATACGAGACCATAAACACTAGCATCGGGATTTGAGCTCACAATAAAGGGACTATGAGTGGCAATAATGAATTTATAACTAGGAAAGGCCTTCGCTAAATTAGGAAGCAAACTCCTCTGCATACTCGGATGAAGGTGATTTTCAGGCTCATCAAGAATTACGGTGCAACCATTTTTATCGGCACCATACATGTGAATTTGCCAAGCGATCCCAAAAAGCGAATTAACACCGCCGGACATAGCTGACAAGGAGAACTCGCCGGACTTTGTAACCAGCACAACGTCTGGCATACGTATTTCCAATTTCTCAAAACCAATATTTTCGGGAAGAAGTGTTCGAAGGATTTCTTGAAACCCGAGAAAAAGCTTTTTGTATTCTTCGTTGAGATATAGTCAATAGTGGTGTATGGAGTTTGAATCAGGCGGCCTCCGGCTGGTCATTGGTTGTCGGCCCAGGGTGCTCGATGCCATCGATGAATGTGACGCCCTGGTCGAGCTTTTCGAGCCATTGATAGCCGCGCAGCCGGCGCCAGCGTTTCGCCGCGCTCTGGCCGAGCTTGAACGTCAGGCCCAGGATCGTGTCGCGACTCACGCAGCCGCGTGTCTTGGCGGTGCGCAGGCGCACCGTGGCAAACGTCGATTCGATCGGGTTGGTGGTGCGGATCGATTGCCAGTGCGCGCCGGGAAAGTCGTAGAACGTCAACAGCTCGGCGCGGTCCTTGATCAGGCAGTCGGTCGCCTTCGGGTACTTGTTTTCATAGGCCGCGACAAAGGCGTCAAAAGCGCATTCCGCGTCGGCGCGGGTCTCGGCCATCCAGACGGCCTGAAGCGCTGATTTGGCCTTGGGCTGCGCTTTTTTCGGCAGCTTGTTGAGGACATTCGCGGTCTTGTGCACCCAGCAGCGCTGGTGGCGCGTGGGTGGATACACCTGGGACACCGCGTTCCAGAAGCCCAGCGCGCCATCACCGATCGCCAGCTGCGGCACGGTGGTCAGCCCCTGGCGATCGCGCAGATGAACCAGCAATTCATACCAACTCTGCGTGGACTCGCGCACCCCGTCGTCAATGGCGACGAACTCCTTGGTGCCATCGGACAGTACGCCGACGATCACCAGCAGACAGGCGCGCGTGTCATCGCCTCGGAGGTTGAAGTGCACGCCGTCGGCCCACCAGTACAAGTAACGATGGGCGGACAAATCGCGCTGGTGCCATGCGTCGTATTCGACGCGCCACTTCTGCTTGAGTCGCGACAACGTGCCCGCCGACAGCCCGGCCGCGCCGTCGCCGAGCAGAGCCGTCAACGCCTCGGCGAAATCACCGGTCGAGATCCCTTTGAGATAGAGCCACGGCAACAACTCCTCGATCGAGCGGGTGCGTCGCAGATAAGGCGGCAACAAACCCGAATGAAAGCGCAGGCCACCACCGGAGCGATCCCGGGTTTTGGGCAGCCGCACCGGCACCTCGCCGATACCGGTCTGGAGCGTACGCTCGGGCTGATGGCCGTTGCGCACCACGGCCCGGCGCCCATCGGGCAACCGACGGCCGGCGGTGTCGTCCAGAAAGGTTTGCAGCTCGGCTTCCACGGCTTGCCTCAGCAAATCGCGTGCGCCGCGGCGCAGCAGCTCGGTGAGCGGATCGTCGACGCCGGTTGCTGGCCTTGTATCGAGCTCATGCGTATCGTATTCCATGGCGTATCCTTCATGGCTGGGTGGTCGTTGGTACTTCCATTCCAGCCGGATACGCCGCCTGTTTCAAACTCGCCTATACACCACGATTGAGCATAGCTCTTCTTCGTTCTCTTGAACGGCCTCATTGCCATAACCAAAGAGAGCCAATGAAATCAATGATTGCTTCAATATCACTCCGGGGTTTCGGACATTGGCAGAACCATAGGTCTGCAGAAGCAATTGCTGGAATTCCTGGTATTGTTGCTGATTGGTCTTTGGATTAACTGGCAAGTTGTCGATGTTTTGGAATGAAATCGCGGGCCTATGTGATGGTATATTCAAACCAACAACTTGCTTTTGATTGCCGTACTGCAACTGATATTGAGGATTTTGAGTGCTATTAGGCGGTATTCGGAGTTGGCAGACTTCTCCACTTTCGTAAACAATATTACCTACCGGCTCGGCGGCGTCCGTCGGCTCCTCTCGGTCTATAATCCTTTTGAGATCAGAGAATATTTTCTTCTTCTTCTTCTTTCCAATGAAAGGAGTAGCAGAAAAATTAATACTCCAACCAAAATGTTTACTTAAAACATTAAGGATTGTTGTTTTTCCACACCCGTTTGCGCCAGTTAGCACGGTCGTCTGCTTGTCGAAACTTATTTCGACGTCCTCAAATTGGCGCCAGCCATTCAGTTTCAGTGTTTTAAACTTTTCCATAAGAGGTCTTTATTCATCCCCATAGAATGCATCGTACGGGTATAGATATTTCTGATACGAATATCGGAGAATTCGTATAACACCGCACCTTCCCGAACTCGGCTTGGCTGAATATGCTTGGCAACTATGTGTCTCGCAAATATAGCCCCTATTCCGGGGATGGTGCATTAAATACAATAATTATTGAATCTGATTGCTTTAGTTGCCTATTCTGCTGCCCGGAACTCATATGGTCTGGGTCTCTTTCGGCCATTCCATGGTGAAGGGCTCCGGACTACTCGTTGGGAGGTCGACTTCGCGCACTTACTTTGACTGCTCAGCAACGCACGCCAACGCATCTACTGCAGCGCCTTGTTAGCGGTATACTGACACTCTCATGCTTTTGTCGTTTGCTGCTTTCTAAGTGCCTCGACACCATCTACGATTCCGCTCTCAATGGCTTCTTCCGCCCAGCGATCCCAGAAATCCACCGTTGCGCTGGTCGGTCGCTTGGTCGGCTCGTCAATGCGGATGCGGCTGGGTAAGATAGCCGCGTCACCAACTACCAAAGCTTCACCGATGTCCAGAATCGGCAAGAGTTCCGCGAAGCTCCCGAGTGTGTCCGGCATTAAACGACGGATGACCGCTTGATCTTCCGCGTTGGTCAAACGCATCGCCACGAAGTTATTGCACTGGCTCAATACCGTTCGATTCACTTCCGCCGGACGCTGACTGATAACGGTCAGTCCAACACCGTACTTCCGCCCCTCCTTTGCGATGCGCTCAAATGATTTCAGTCCCTCTTCGGAGACACCGGATTCATGCCGTTCCGGAATATAGAGGTGGGCTTCGTCACAGAGCAACGCAACCGGATGTTGTCTGTCCTTCTCGGTCCATTGCTGGACCGAGAAGACAACACGCGCCACCAGGCCGATAATCAGGGGCAGGATGTCGGAGGGAACCTCCGAAAAGTCGATAATCTTGACGCCTCCCACCCCCCGGACCGTAGTGCTGCCAAGTAAGATAGTCGCGAGTTCCTGCATCCATTCGTACCGCATAGCGTCGTCGCCCGCACTAAAAAGGAAACCAAGGCGGCGGTCCGCGATCTTGGACTCAAGTCGCTGAATGAATCGTGTCAGCTTTCCATGAAAAGGTCCCTGCTTGTCTCGGTTGCCCGCGCCCGGGACCATCTCGGTATCGCATGCATAAAGCTTTGCCAGAACGGCTTCGATGCTATAGGGGACTGGGCTATCAATGGTGAAATTGGCCAACACGTCTTTTTTTTCATTTTCTTCAAGGTAGGTCCGTTTCGCGCCAATCACCTCGCGATTGAACACCATCGCCTGATTGGGCGCATTTTGGTCGCTCCGGTCAAGGAGCATGGCGAGCATTTCCTCATACGTCAGCAGCCAATAGGGTAGATAGAGCACGCCATCCGTGAGGGTTCTGCCTGCGGCTAAATCGCCCGGCCCAGCCACTTTCAGTTGGCTGATGCCGTTACCGTCCAATGTGCTGTACTCACCGTGAATATCAAAAAGGATAGCGCTAGCGTTAGGTAGCTTGGCGACCTGCTCAAGTATTCGGGCAACCGTCCACGACTTCCCGGACCCTGTGCTACCGACCACAACAGCATGGCGCTGGAAGAAGCGGTTTCCGTCAATCCAAGCGTCGGCTTCCTCGTCGAGCGTATATTTGCCCAGACTCAGCGGCTCCTGGCCCTCGACAATTTGCTTCGAAATCGCACGCATGAACGCCGTGAGCCTTTCGCCGCCTAACATGAAACATGGCGCATCAATCTCGGGTACCGTCTCGAGTGTGCGCCGGAAGACATTCTGCTCGGTGCCGACGGCATCAACAAGAGTGCCGATGAGTGTTACGCGGACGATGTTTTCGACGACAGCACGCTCGTCCTGAATCTCGTCACCGTCCTGCTCGTTCTCACTTACCCCAACGAGGGCCTTGCGCATGATCTTGTTGATCAGCCCAATCAAGTGTTGGCCCGCGCGCGAACTGCGCAGAACGACAAGATGATTGACCTGCATCCCGCGAAGTGCATCGACATCTGAGACACTAACCAGAACCGTGCCGGTGTCCACGCTGTACACCGAACCGATGGCGTCGTCGGCGTTATAGTCGAAAATCGGCATTCGCTAACCGCCCCCTTCTCCGATGATCATGTTCATGAAGTTCTGCAATTGCCAGACGGACGCACCATCCAAGACAACGCCGCCGGGGTCGTTCGGTGTGTACACCATGGTACCGTTAGGAGCTTCCTCCACGAACAGGAACCGTTTCGGCGGTTGGTTCAAAAAAGCAGTTCTGGTTTGCGTCGTGAGTTCCTTGGTGACGACAACGAGAGGAATGTCGTCTTTCATGACACGGTTCACCAGCACAGGCTGTACATGCTCGTCGTTGAAACCGTATCCGATGCACACATAGCACGTAGCTTTGCGGAGAACGGTATCAGCCGCGCTCATCACGGTTCGGAAAGGGTCCTTGTGGACCTCCCTGTACTTGCTAACGCCGGGAGTTACGACAAGGGGCTTCATCTGCTCAGGAACCGCTTGTGCAAGGGGAACCGCTATCACGTCGTCCGTAGCATCACGAAACCAGTCGAGTGAGCCGTGAACCTTGAGGATTGTCACAATTCCCTCAAATCCGGGTGAAGGCTCTCGCTCTCGATCAACGGACGTTGCGACAAAACGCTGAAGCCATCCGGCGGTAACGCCCGTAGACGCATACGCACCGACTGCGTTCGCAGCATACTCCGCAACGCGGTCGTAATTCGTGGTTACAACCTGGAGATGAGAGTCCGCAGTTCGCAGAAGGTAGGCGAACAAGTCGGATAGCGGAAAGGCCACTTCGCCTTTCAGGAGCTGATTGTAAAGTCCGATGTCTTTTGCGGAAACAATCTCCCAGGTTGCCCGAACCAGCTTCTCGACAGTGTCCTGGGGCAGCGGCACATCGTGAAGGGCTTGCTCAAGGTCTTTTGTCGCGAGCAAACACTCGGCAAAGGCATCCCAGCCCTCGGGGGTGTCCGTGATGGAGGTCAGCAGCCCGTCGGCAAGAGCTGACATGGACGGGAGACCATGAGGAATCGTGGCCCCCGTACCTAGCACGACGACCGGACGCTCAGCGAGAAATCGCTGGGCGAGCCTTGCTAGCTCTTCATATGTGAACTCTGAACTCATATGATCGCGACTTCTGTTTTCCCCGTTCCAATGACACGACCACCCCTCAGCCCGACACCTCATCACTCTCATCCACCGGCCCAACCCAAAAAAGCGGGTTATGGGCGATCTCCCACAGATGCCCGTCCGGATCGGCGAAGTATCCCGAGTAGCCGCCCCAATCGGTTTTTTGTGCGGGCTTGATCAGCGTGGCGCCGGCGGCGACGGCCTGGCGCAGGAGGCTGTCGACTTCGGCCTCGGAGGTGACGTTGTGGGCGATGGTGATGCCCGCGAAGCCGCTGCTTTGCGGGGAGACGCCGGCGTCCTCGGCCAAGGCCTGTCGGCCGTATAGGCCGAGCCAGGTGCCGTTCAGGGGGAAGAAGGCGACCTCGGGCGGGGATTCCATCCTGGGCAGGCCGAGACCCTTTTCGTAGAAACGGATCGACCGTTGGAGGTCGGCCACGCCCAGGGTGATGAGACTGATGCGGGGTTTCACGTTTCGTCTTCCATGACTGTCCTCGCTTTCCGTGCCGGGACGCTGTTGCTAATCGCCCCGGCCGGCGAATCCGTAGCGTGTCAATTCGTCCTTGCTCAGATAATGCACATCGTCCGACTCAAGGTCGAGCACGGCATCCATGATCGCCGGGTCGGCATCTATCAGTCGTTCATGCAGGCAATTGCCTTCGGACTGGTCATCGGCGCCGACATACTAGGCTTTCCGAGGCGATTAACCGGCGCTTATTGCGTTGCAATCCGGGTGGAGTGTTCATCCATGCCTTCGATGTTCATAGGCGGCAATTCGAACGGCAGGCGAACCAATTCCCGATTGATGTAATAGTTTTCGCGCCCAGGCCGGTGCTTTTCGAGAAGGTAATACCTAGTCAAAAAATAACCTTCTCAAAATTTCGCGATTTTGAGAAGGTTTTGACTGACCCTCTCAAATCCTTACTGGTTTGAGCAGCAATTTTCGGCCTCGAGAACGGAGTTCAATCTGTATTCCATCTATTGGCGCACAACAAGAGCGTCTGCCTGTTGGCATCAGTACCAGAGAAGCTTCGATAGCTCGATACCCCCATTGACTAGATTCACTCGATACAATCCCGGCGATTTGCATTCCTCGACGGGAGCCGTCTCTATCCCAAGAATCTTTTCAAGTGTTCCCAGAACGGCCGTGTTGTCAGAGGAATCCTTAACATTTTCGAGACGCCATCCATCGGCAATGGAGACCTCTGCTCCCGACTTCCCAAACCCGGACTTGATTTCAACTCGATATGGCTTCGAATAGTCCGGCAAAACAAAAGGCGCTCCAGCACTACAGCGGCTTACGTATTCCGAGCATTTGCCTTCACTATCTTTTTCCACGCAGACGTTTTGCTTGCTCACCTCCACGGCCACGAGCGGCTCATATACGATATAGCCGTTTATAGCACTATTTGCGGTGTGGGCCGCAGTCGCCTGCTCTGGCGATATTGGTTCGATTTCGACACCGGCACATCCCGCCAATACGAATGCGACAACGATCATTCCCTGAAATCTCTTCATTCTCGACACTCCTTTCGAGTTACCTCTCATTAGCAACAAAAACCAGACAGAACCCCTCGCTTTGGGTACAGGCGATATCGTTCACATTCACGATCACGATACCTCCGAAATCGCTCCAGCATCCTCGGCCAAGGCCTGTCGGCCATAGAGGCTGAGCCCCAGGTGCCGTTGAAGGAAAAGAAGGCGGCCTCGGGCGGGGATTCCATCCTGGGGAGACCGAAACCCTGTTCGTAGCGGATCGACCGTTCGAGGTCGATCACTCCCAGGGTGATGAGGCTGATGCGGGGTTTCATGTCTTGTCGTCCGTGACTGTCCTCGCTTCCGTGCCGGCACGCTGTTGCTAATCGCCCCGGCCGGCGAATCCGTAGCGTGCCAATTCGTCCTTGGTCAGATAATGCACATCGTCCGACTCGACGTCGAGCATGGCGTCCACGATCGCCGGGTCGATGCCGACCTTGTCGAAATACTGCCGCAGGTTTTGCAGCGCTTCGTCGTAGACCGCCTCGTTGCCCGTGAGGGGACTGCCCCGGCGGAAGTACATGCGGTGGATGCCGACCTTGCCCTCAATGTTGCGTTCGTCACCCGCCGCCAGCAGCAGGACGCAGGCGCTGATGCAGAGGTCGTCTTCGCGCACGACTGTGGTCAGGCGCAGGTCCATGCGGAACAGGCCGCTGCCCAGGGCCTCGGCGACGTTCATGTCGCCGCCGCGGGAATGCAGGGACAGGGTGACGTCCTCGAACTTGCGGCCGGTTGCCTTCTGGGCATCCAGGAGGGCGGTGACGACCGCGCCCATCGGCGACAGGAGGCCTTCGGTGAACTTGCCGGACAGATGTGCCGCGATGACGGACTTGCCTTTATCCGATAGCGCCCGGCGGCTGCAGTGCAGGGTGGCGCGGTGCAGGGCTTCCGGCGGATCGGTCGCGCGGAAGGCGATGCGGCGGCGGTCCGATCCGGATTCGGCCGGGGCGGCACGCTCCCGGAGGAAGGCCGGGAGGGGGTCGTCCGCGGCCGGCTTCAGGGCGGTTTCGGGACAGGTGACGGCCAGTTGGTCGGCGCCGGCATGAGACGTTGTCGTCGCAGCGAGCAGGGCCGCGAGTATCAATGACTTTGCACCGATACCGATGGCCTTATGCTTCACTCAGGCACCCGCCATTTCCTCGGGTTCGTCCGGTATTCGCTCCGCGCCATGGCGAGCGTTCGCCGACGATAGTCGCTCGACGAAATGATGCCGACTTTCATGACTTTGGCTTTCATGTCGAGCCGATGGCTTTCGTTATCATCGGTTGATAATTGAACGCTAGCAGCGCTCGGTCGGGATTTCCAGGGGCACAAACGCGTGCCCAAAGCCCCTCATCCTGGCCTTCTCCCCTCGGGGGAGAAGGGACTGACAATCGCTTCCAAACGCGGGACGCTAAAGCGGAACGAAGGCAATTCCTGCCGGACACCGTCGAATGCTTCGCTGGTTCCCGGACAAGCCCTCCGGGCTTTCCGGGATGACGATCAGTCGGGTTCGGGCCTTTTCCGGGCCTGATCCGGGGCACTAGGCGTCGGCCAGCAAGCGCATGGGCGGGGTGCGGCGGGCGGCGCGGCCTAGGCGGGTGCCGGCGGCGGCGACGGCCAGGGCGGCCAGGGCCGGGAGGGCCTGCCATGCGGACCAGGGGAGCGTGCCGTCCAGGAGCAGGTTGCCGAGCGGGACCAGGGCGGCGAAGACGGCCGCGGTGGCGGTAGTACCGGCGAAGGCGCCCCAGGCCAGGGACTCGCGCCAGGCGACGCGGCGCAGCAGGCGGCTGTCGGCGCCCAGGGCGCGCAGCAGGGCGTTGTCGCGGGCGCGGGCCTCGGCCATGGCGAGCAGCGCGGCGGCCAGCACCAGCAGGGCGGCGCCCATGAGCAGCAGGGCCAGCAGGCCGGTGGCGCGGGTGGCCTGGGAGATCACGGCCTGGGCGCGATCCAGCAGGGCCTCGACGTCGAGCACCGTGGCCTGGGGCATCTCGCGCAGCAGCTCGGCCAGGCGGGCGCCGTCGCCCGGGGGCAGCCAGAAGCTGGTGAGCCAGGTGATCTGCGATTCGGGCAGGCTGCCCGGGGCGAAGATGAAGTAGAAGTTGGGGGCGAAGCTTTCCCAGTCCACCTCGCGCAGGCTGGTGACGCGGGCCTGTAGGGTGCCGCCGGCGCCGACGAAGGTGAGTTCGTCGCCGATCTCCAGCGACAGGGCCTGCGCCAGCTCGCGCTCGACCGAGACGCCGCCGTCGGCCCCCGGCCCGAACCATTCGCCCTCGGCCACGCGGTTGCTGGGCGGCACGCTGTCGGTCTCGGTGAGCACCAGGTCGCGGTTGAGGGCATTCTCCGATTCCCGGACTTCCTTGGTGACCGCCTCGCGCACCGGCTTGCCGTCGATCTCGACCAGGCGCGCCCGGACCACGGGGTAGCGCGGCTTGGCGATGGCGTCGTGGCGTTCGAGCCAGGCGTCCAGGGCCGGCAGGTCGCGGTCGAAGACGTTGAGCACGAAATGGTTGGGCGCCTTCTCGGGCAGTCGCGCCCGCCAGTCGTCGAGCAGCTCGCGGCCGGCCTGGCCGGACAGTGCCAGCACCGCCATCGACACGGTCAGGGCGGCCAGCAGCGGTAGCGCGATCCGGGGCCGCCGGCTCAGGCGGCGCACGGCCAGCCGGGTCGCCAGCGGCAGGCGCGGACTGAGCCAGTCCAGGCCCTTGAGCACCGGCCACAGCAGCAGCGGCAAGCCCACCACCGCCGCCACCAGCAACGCGAGCAGGATGCCGGTCTCGGCGAGCGAGCCGGTGAGCCAGGCCGACACCGCCAGCAGCGATCCCAGCCCGGCCGCGAACGCGACCTGCCCCGCCGTGCCTACGCCGCCGGTCTCGCCGCGCAACAGCCCGGCGACCGGCCGCCGGGCCAACCCCAGGATCTGCGGCAGCCCGAACACCAGCCAGAGGACGAAGGGACCGGCCGCGACCGCCAGCCAGTGACCGGCCCCGGCGGCCAGCGGACCGTGCCAGCCGAGGGCCGCGCGCGCGGCGAGGATCAGCGCCGTGCCGGCGGCCACGCCCAGGGTCGCCGCGGGCGCCAACGCGACCAGTTCACCGCCCAGCAGGCGGGTCACGACCCGGCGGCGCGGGGCGCCGAAGGTGCGCAGCAGGGCCGCGAGCCGCGCCCGGCGGGCGGCGCGCCGGGCGGTGGCCAGGTGCACGGCCGCGCCGCAGAGCAGCACCACCAGCAGCACGCCCAGGGTCACGTAAAGGGCGAGCTGCTGCAGCGGCCCCAGGGCGCGGATCGCGGCGTCGCCGGGGCCGTGCAGCGATTGGTCCGGACGCAGGTCCGCCGCCAGCCGCGCGCGCAGGTCGGCGATGGCCGCCGGCGGGCCGTCGAACAGGGTGCGGTGGGTCACGCGGCTGCCGGGGCCGAGCAGGTCGGCCGCGGGCAGGTCATCCGCGTGCATCAGTACGCGGGGATTGACGCTGTAGAAGGCGGCACCCTGGTCCGGCTCGCGCCGGACCACGCCCGCGATCTCGAGTTCGGCGCGGCCGATTTCAATACGGTCGCCGACCGTCACCGGCAGCCGGTCGATCACCGCGTCCGCGACCCAGACCGTGCCCGGCGCCGGCCCCGACTCGCGGGGCACGGCGTCCGCGAACCGCCCCGGCGCCACCGACAGCGTACCCAGCAGCGGGTAGCCGTCGGTGACCGCCTTCACCCCCGCCAGCAGCGAGGCGTCGCCGGCCAGGATCACCGTGGGGAAGGTGTGGGCCGCCGCCCGGCGCACCCCGTCCGGGACTTCGGTCTGCGCCGGCTCGGGCGCGCGGGTGCCCTCCAGCACCAGCGACCCGCCCAGGGTCTCGGCGCTGCGCTCCGCCACCCGCGCCTGCAGCTCGGCGCGGAACAGCACCATGGTCGCGAACGCCAGCGCGGCCAGGGCCACCGCCAGGGCCAGGACGCGGAAGGCGCCGTCGCGGTAGGGGCGGAACGGGGCGTGTGTCATGGCGAAACCGCCCCCTCACCCCGGCCCTCTCCCCCGCAAGCGGGGGAGAGGGGGTAATGGATTTTGTGCCGCTCTCCCCCATGAGCGGGGGAGAGGGGGTAATGGGTTTTGTGCCGATCTCCCCCACAAGCGTGGCAGAAGGAGTAATGGGTTTTGCGCCGATCTCCCTCGCGAGCTAGGCAATGGGTTTTGCGCCGCTGTCTAGGCATGGAGCCTTCCCGCCTCCAGGTCCAGCGTCCGCCCGCAACGCGCCGCCAGGGCGTCGTCGTGGGTCACCAGCACCAGCGCGGTACCGGCTTCGGCGTTGAGTTCGAACAGCAGGTCGGCGACGCGGTCGCGGTTGGCGTGGTCGAGGCTGCCGGTGGGCTCGTCCGCGAACAGCAGCCGCGGCCGGGGGGCGAAGGCGCGGGCCAGGGCCACGCGCTGCTGCTCCCCGCCGGACAGGGTGGCCGGGAAATGGCGCAGACGGTGGCCCAGGCCGACCCGTTCCAGCCAGGCCGCGGCCTCTTCGCGCGCGCCGCGGCGGCCGGCCACCTCCAGCGGCAGCATCACGTTCTCCAGCGCGTCCAGGTCCGGCACCAGGTGGAAGGCCTGGAACACGAAGCCGCAGACCGCGCCGCGGCGCCGGGCGCGGGCGTCCTCGTCGAGCGTGCTGAAGGGCTCGCCGTCCAGCCGCACGCCGCCGGCGGAGGGCACATCCAGGCCCGCGAGCAGTCCCAGGAGGGTGGATTTGCCGCTGCCGGAGGGTCCGCGCACGGCCACGGTCTCCGCCGGGGCCACGGCCAGGTCGATGGAATCCAGTAACATCAGGGGCCCGTCGGGGCCGGGCACGCTCTTGCCCAGGCCCTCGGCGGCGAGAATCGGAGTGTCGTTCATGCGTGCGTTGCTGTCCTTCGTCCTGGCATCGGTCCTGTCCTGCGTCGCCCTGCCGGCGGCGGCCGGCGGCGTGCTGGTGCTGGGCGACAGCATCGGCGCCGGCTACGGCCTGCCGCCCGAGGCCGGCTGGGTCCATGCGCTGGGCGAGCGCCTGGACACAGTATGCCCCGGCATGCCGGTGCACAACGCCTCGGTCAGCGGCGAGACCAGCGCCGGCGGCCGGCGCCGCCTGCCCGAGCTGCTGGACCGCCACGAGCCGGGCGTGGTGGTGATCGAGCTGGGCGGCAACGACGGCCTGCGCGGCCTGCCGGTGGCCGAGTTGCGCGCCAACCTGGCGGCGATCGTCGAGACCGCGCGCGCGGCCGGCGCCCGGGTGCTGCTGCTGGGCATGCGTATCCCGCCGAACTATGGCCCCGCCTACACGGAATCGTTCGCCGCCGCCTTCGATACGGTGGCGGAGGCCGCTTCGGTTGCGTACGTGCCGTTCCTGCTGGAGGGCATCGCCCTGGACGAGTCCCTGATGCAGGCGGACGGCATCCACCCCAACGCGGCGGCGCAGCCGGCGATCGCGGCCAAGGTCTGGCCGGCGCTGAAGCCCCTGGTGGGGTCGCAATGCGATAATGGGGATGAAGAAGGCTAACCACAGAGACACAGAGCACACAGAGAAGATATGCCATATCAAACCTGTGTCTTTCCTCTGTGCCCTCTGTGTCTCTGTGGTTCATTCCGTAGGAGTTAATAGATGAGCGCACGCCATTTCGAAGAGGCGCCCGGCCTGTGCGAGAACCCGGACGCGGCCACGGGCGGCTTCCGTCTCAACCACACCATGCTGCGGGTGAAGGATCCCGCGCGCTCGCTGGATTTCTATACGCGGGTATTGGGCATGCGCCTGCTGCGCCGCCTGGATTTCGAGGCGATGACCTTCACCTTGTATTTCCTCGGCTTCGTGGACGAGGCCGAGGCCGAGGCGGTGCCGGCGGACGACGGCGCGCGCAGCGAGTGGCTGTTCCGCCAGAAGGCGATCCTGGAGCTGACCCACAACTGGGGCACCGAGGACGATGCGGATGTCGCCTACCACGACGGCAACGCCGAGCCGCAGGGCTTCGGCCACATCGCGATCACCGTGCCGGACGTATATGCCGCGTGCGAACGCTTCGACGACCTCGGCGTCGAGTTCGTGAAGCGGCCCGACGACGGCAAGATGAAGGGCATCGCCTTCATCCGCGACCCGGACGGCTACTGGATCGAGGTGGTGCAGGCCGACCTAATGACCTGACCGCCCAAGCGACGCGACCAACCGCAACCCCATACGACAGCAAGAACAGGACCCGACATGACCGACTATCGCGCCCCCACGCGGGACATCGCCTTCACCCTGCAGGAAGTGGTCGACATCGAGCGCGTGCGCTCGCTGCCCGGCTGCGAGGAATTCGAGCCCGACACCGTGAACGCGGTGCTGGAAGAGGCGGGACGCTTCGCCTCCGAGGTGCTGGGCCCGCTCAACCGCAGCGGCGACACCCAGGGCGCGCGCTGGGCCGACGGCGAGGTCACCACCCCGGACGGCTTCCCCGACGCCTACCGGCAGTTCGTCGAAGCCGGCTGGAACAGCCTCACCGGCGATCCCGACTGGGGCGGCATGGGCATGCCCACGCTGATGGGCGCCGCCGCCCACGAGATGTGGAACGCCTCGAACATGTCGTTCGCGCTGTGCCCGCTGCTGTCCGCCAGCGCCATCGAGCTGCTGTCCCATCACGGCAGCGACGAGCAGAAGACCGTCTACCTGACCAAGATGGTCAGCGGCGAGTGGCCCGGCACCATGGACCTGACCGAGCCGCAGGCCGGCTCCGACCTCGGCGCCCTGCGCAGCCGCGCCGAGCCCGAGGGCGATCACTACCGGCTGTTCGGCCAGAAGATCTACATCACCTGGGGCGAGCACGACGCCGCCGAGAACATCGTCCACCTGGTGCTGGCGCGGCTGCCGGACGCGCCGCCCGGGGTGAAGGGCATCTCGCTGTTCCTGGTGCCCAAGTACCTGGTGAACGAGGACGGCAGCCTGGGCGAGCGCAACGACATGCGCTGCGCCTCCATCGAGCACAAGCTGGGCATCCACGGCAGCCCCACCTGCACCATGACCTACGGCGAGGACGGCAAGGGCGCCCTCGGCTACCTGGTGGGCGAGCCCAACCGCGGCCTGGCGCACATGTTCACCATGATGAACGCCGCCCGCCACAAGATGGGCGTGCAGGCCCTGGGCGTGGCCGACCGCGCCTACCAGCAGGCGCTGGCCTACGCCCGCGACCGAGTGCAGGGCAAGCCGCTGGACCCGGAGGCCCCGCAGGGCGCGACCATCGTCCACCACCCGGACGTGCGCCGCATGCTCATGGGCATGAAGAGCCAGATCGAGGCGTTGCGCGGGCTCAGCTACCAGTCCGCGGCGGACATGGACGTGGCGCGGCGGCACGCCGACGAGGCCGAGCGCCGGCGCGCCCAGGCCCGGGTCGACCTGCTGATCCCGGTGGTCAAGGGCTGGGGCACCGAGCTCGGCATCGATCTGGCCTCCACCGGCATCCAGGTGCACGGCGGCATGGGCTTCATCGAGGAGACCGGCGCCGCGCAGCAGTACCGCGATATCCGCATCGCCGCGATCTACGAGGGCACCAACGGCATCCAGGCCCAGGACCTGGTGGGCCGCAAGCTGCTGCGCGACCGCGGCGAGGCCATGAACGCCCTGCTGGACGAGATGCAGGGCGAACGCGAGCGCCTGGACGCGGCCGGCATCGAGGGGCTGGACACGCTCGTCGACGGTCTCGGCGAGGCCCTGGCGGACCTGCGCAAAGCCACCGACAGCCTGCTGGCGGTGGGCGCGGACGACCCCGGCGCCGCCATGGCCAATGCCTTCAACTACATGATGCTGACCGGCTACGTGACCGGCGGCTGGCAGATGGCCCGCGTCGCCCTGGCGGCGAAGCAGGCCCTGGACGGCGGCACCGCCGAGACCGACTTCTACCGCGGCAAGCTGGCCGCGGCCCGGTTCTACGGCGCCCAGGTGCTGCCGCGCGCCGCCGGCTACGCCCGCGCCGTGACCGCCGGGGCGGACGCGGTGCTGGAACCGGACCCGTTGGCGCATTTCTGAGGGCTCGACGGCTCCTGTCCTCTCTTCCCTCCGGGTAGAGCTTCCCTTCCCCCTCTCCCCTCTGGGGAGAGGGCCGGGGTGAGGGAGATTCCAGAGCGCCGATCCAGGTCCAGCCCCCTCTCCCCAACCCTCTCCCCCGTCTCGGGGGAGAGGGAGTCATATCCGGTCGGAGAGAACCCTCTGTACCCCCTCTCCCCCGTACCGGGGGAGAGGGAGCTTATGTCAGGTCGGGGCGAGCCTCCTTTGCCCCCTCTCCCCATCGGGGAGAGGGCCGGGGTGAGGGGGATTCCAGAGCACCGGTCCAGGTCCAACCGGGGCGGGGGGCCGGCCGGGCGGGGCGGCGCT
>NZ_APNM01000029.1:0-6437 GCF_040361335.1 Salinisphaera sp. PC39
CTCACCCCGACCCTCTCCCCCGCACGCGGGGGAGAGGGGGTCTTTTCCTGGCCGGGTCGGTAGGTCGCCCACCCTCTCCCCCGCAAGCGAGGGAGAGGGGGCATGACATGACGCCCCTGGCCCCGACCGCCCCCATTCCGTAAGCTCCCCGCACCATGACCCGTAAGCGAACCCAGACCGAAAGCGTCCCGCTGTCCGGCCCGGAGGCCGTCGCCGAGCGCCTGGCCGACCAGGACTACGTCGCCGACGACGGTATCGTGACCTCGGTCTACCTGGCCGCGGCCCTGAACAAACCGCTGCTGGTCGAGGGGCCCGCCGGCGTGGGCAAGACCGAGATCGCCAAGAGCCTGGCGGCCACCCTGGACACCGAGCTGATCCGCCTGCAGTGCTACGAAGGCCTGGACGCGGCCCAGGCCCTGTACGAATGGAACTACCCGCGCCAGCTCCTGGAGATCCGGCTGCAGGAAAGCGGCGGCGGCAGCGCCGCGGACAAGGCCGCGCGCATCTTCGGCGAGGACTTCCTGCTGGAGCGCCCGCTGCTCAAGGCGATCCGGGCCGAACGCCCGCCGGTGCTGCTGATCGACGAGCTGGACCGCGCCGACGAGGCCTTCGAGAGCTTCCTGCTGGAGATCCTCTCGGACTGGCAGGTGAGCATCCCCGAACTGGGCACCCTGCGGGCCGCGCACCCGCCGCACGTGGTGATCACCGGCAACCGCACCCGGCCGCTGGCCGAGGCCACCCGCCGGCGCTGCCTGTACCTCTGGATCGGCTACCCCGACCCGGCCAAGGAACGCGAGATCGTCACCCGCAAGCTGCCGGAGATCGACGCCGACCTCGCCACCGCCATCTGCGATTACCTGGCGAAGGTCCGCGCCGAGCGCCTGGGCAAGACCCCGGGCGTGTCCGAGACCCTGGACTGGGCCCGCGCCCTGGTCGCCCTGGGCGAGACCGACCTGCACGGCGACCGCGTGCCCGACACCCTGGGCGCCCTGTTCAAGGACCCGCGCGACCTGGAACAGATGCGCGCGCGTCTTGCCGAATTCCTGGAACACTGACCACAGAGGCACAGAGAACACAGAGATAGAGAGATTCATGTCCCGTGCCTGCTGCTTCCCCCTCCCCCTGGGCGGAGGGTCGTGCTCCGGACCTGCTGCTTCCTCCCTCTCTCTGGGCGGAGGGTCGTGCCCCGGACCTGCTGCTTCTCGCCTCTCCCTGGGCGGAGAGTCGTGCTCCGGACCTGCTGCTCCCCCTCTCCCCCTTGGGGGAGAGGGTCAGGGTGAGGGAGTTTCCGAAAAAGATCCCCTCATTTACGGGGCAAGTCCAGGGAGAAAGAACCTGCCTATCGCAACCCAGGCACGGGGATTTACGGACGCCGCCATGCATGCTTTAAATCCCGAATCCTTGTGCCCTCTGTGCCTCTGTGGTTAAAACCGAACCGGAACAATCTCTCGACTGGGCGCTCTCGCCGCACGTCGTCGGCTTCGTCGCCGCGCTGCGCGAAGCCGGCCTGGCCGTGGGCACCGGCGAGACCGAGGACGCCCTGCGCGCGCTGACCCGGATCGCCCCGGCCCGCGAGCGCGAATTCCGGCTGGCCCTGCGCGCCACCCTGGCCAAGACCCCCGAGGCGCAGACCGTCTTCGACCGCGAGTTCGCCCGTTACTGGCGGCGGCGCCCGCCGCAACAGGCCGCGGCGACGGAGGCGGACGTCGAGGACGAGGACGGCGACGAGGCCGAGGTCGCCGGCGACGCGGCCCCGACCACGACGCCCGACGCCGGCGAGCCGGAGCCGGGCGACGAGGATGCCGAGAGCAGCGGCGCGGGCACCGCGCGGCGCCTGATGCGGCGCGACTTCGCCGCGCTCGACCCCGACGAGGTCGCGGCCATGCGCGAGCTTATCGCCCTGATCGGGCGCCGCCTGGCGGCCCGGGTCTCCCGCCGCTGGCGGGCGGGCACCACCGGCACCGTGGACATGCGCCGCAGCCTGCGCGCCGCCCTGGCCCGCGGCGGCGAGCTGGTCGAGCTCAAGCGTCGCGTGCGTCGGCGCCAGAGACTGTCCCTGGTGGTGCTGGCCGACGTCAGCCACTCGATGGACGCCTACGCCCGCTTCTTCCTCGCTTTCGTGATCGCCTTCCAGGACGTGTTCCGGCGCATCGAGAGCTTCACCTTCAGTACCCGGCTGTCGCGGGTCACCGACGCCCTGACCCGCGGCGATCCCGGCCGCGCCCTGGCCGCGCTGCCGGAGGCGGTGGCCGACTGGGCCGGCGGCACCCGCATCGCGGGCAGCCTGGAGACCCTGCTGGCCGAACACGAGGCCCTGCTCGGCCGCGACACCGTGGTGTTGGTGCTCAGCGACGGCTGGGACACCGACCCGGAGGCGGCCCTCGCCGACGCCCTGCACCGGTTGCGCCGGCGCAGCCGCGCCCTGATCTGGCTGGATCCCCTGCTCGGCCACCCGCGCTACTTCGACAGCGGGCCGCGCGTGCACCGAGACAGCCCGGACGTCGACATCTGCCTGCCCGGCCGCGACCTCGCCAGCCTGACCTCGCTCGCCGACGAGCTGGAGCGCCTGCGCCCGCGCTGACGGGCATGTGAATACGCCACCGAGCAAAGGCAGATCGTAGTTCCCTCTCCCCGCCGGGGAGAGGGTCAGGGTGAGGGGGGACAACAACAGCGCGGCCCGCCGCGCTACCCTGATCCCGACCTTCTCCCCCGAGGGGAGAAGGAGACACATCGCCGGTCCCGGACGTCAGAACCTATTCCACCGGCACCTGCATCGGCGGCGCCCAGTGCGCCGTCATGCCGCCGGCCACCACATGCGGCATGCCGGTGATGTAGCCGGACTCGTCCGAGGCCAGGAAGCCGACCATGCGGGCGATGTCCTCCGGCGTGCCGTAGCGGCCCATCGGGATCGCCTCGGTGAACTCGGCGCGCACGCTGTCGGGATCGTCCGGCGCCAGGGAGTCGCCGACATGCTGCATCATCGCGGTATCGGTGACGCCGGGGTTCACGGCGTTCACGCGGATGTTGTGGCGGGCATACTCCAGCGCGGCCGTGCGCACCATGCCCATCACCGCGTGCTTGGCCGCCGTGTAGGCGATGGTGAAGCCGCAGGCCTGCAAGCCCTGGACCGACGAGGTGCATATGATCGAACCGCCGCCGCCGGCCATCATCGCCCGGATCGAGTGCTTGAGGCCGAAGAACACGCCGTTGGTGTTGATCGCCATCACCCGCTCGAACATGGCGTTCGAATACTCGTGCGTCGGGGTCAGGTCGCCGGCGATGCCGGCGTTCAGGAAGGCGACATCCAGCCGCCCGAACCGCTCCAGCGCCGTGTCCACCAATGTCGCGCTGGTCGCTTCCTCGGCCACGTCGCCGGCCAGCGTCACCACGCGCCCCTCCGGCAACTCCGAGGCCAGCGCCGCCAGCGGCTCCGCATCCTTGTCCGAGGCCACCACCGTCGCCCCGCGCGCCACGAACAGCTTCACGGTCGCCGCGCCGATACCGCGCGCCGCCCCCGTCACGATCGCAATCCTGCCTTCGAGTGACATCCCGTGCTCCTCAATGAAAGTACTGCCGGCACGCTAGCAACGACAGAGAGGCGGAGCGCCACCCGTAGGGAGGGAACGGCCAGGTCAGCTCATTAGCAACAACCCCAACGCCGAGAACCCGGCAAGCAACAGACCCGCCGCCAACGCCAGCCAGCGCCAATGGCGCCACCAGCGGGCGCGCCGCCCCTGGCGCCGCAGCCGGTCCACCTCGGCCTCGGGCAGCACATCCAGATCCCAGTGGGTCGTGTGCCGTTCCTTGACCTCGTCCACGTGGACGCGGGTCTTCTTCCGGTTCTTGTCGTCGGTGTCACTCATCGATCGCTCACGAGCCAAACGTCCCAGCTTACTGGAAACGCGGGATAGGCCGTGACGGATGCCGTCCACCGTGTGTCGCGGCATGCACCGTGACGATTTCCCCGATAAAGCGATACGAGAGAATCAACAATCGCGGGGCATGCACCTCTTCATCCCCTCTGCCCCTTGGGGGAGAGTATGCACCTCTTCGTCCCCTCTCCCCCTTGGGGGAGAGGGCTAGGGTGAGGGGGTCAAGAAATATCACTCCCCGAGTCGCGCCCTGACCCGAGACAGCGGCGACTCATCGCCGGGATGCCGTGCCGCATCGGTTAACCGGGCGTCGACAAGCGCCCTCTCGTCCTCGGTCACGGGAATGTCGGCGTGCGAGAGCGTATCCCACAACGCGCCGATCAACTCCAGCCGTTCGGCGGGGCTGAGGTTCGCGGCTTGGTCGAAAAGCGATCGATCGATCATGCCCTGAGAATACCGCAACCACTCCCGGCGCCCAACAATCCCGTCAATGAGCTTCGGACCCCGTCCGATACGCCGACAACGGCGGCATCACGCCTTGGCGCAGCAAAGCCGCCCGGTCCGCCTCGAAGGCGCGGAAGCGCCGCTCCAGATCCCACTGGCGCCGGGCCCGCGCGTTATCGTTCAGAAAGTCTTGGCACGCGGTCGACGACGGCTCGCCGCAGACCGCCACACGCTCACCCGCCTCGATATCCCGCCACAGGCTCCGGCCCGGCAGGAAGGACACCTCCAGCGACCGCCGCGCCAAACGCTTCACGTCGGCATAGTCCAGGTCGTAGGTCTCGACGGCGCGCACGTACTCCCGGGTGAGATCGGTGCGGAGAATGCCTTCGTCGTCGGTGGACAGCACCACCGGCACGCCGTAGCGCCGGTAGGTCGGAAACGGATGCTCGCGGCCGGACACGCCCAGCAGCATCGCATTGCTGGTCAGGTTGATCTCCACCGCGACCCCGTCGCGGGCCATGGCCCGCAGCAGCCGCTCCGGCTCCTCCTCGTAGGCGATATCCACCCCATGGCCGATGCGTTCCGCCCTGGCGAGTTCGATCGCCTGCCGCACATGCCCGGACAAGTCGCCCGGCGGCACCTGCCCCAACGTCAGCTCCCCGGCATGCAGGGTCACGCGCACCGCCGGGTGCCGCGCGGCGATGCGCCCCACCATCGCCATCTGCTCGCGGTAGCGGGCCAGCACCCCGGCATCGTCCTCCGGCGCGACCAGGTTCACCGCCACTACCCGCGGATCGGCCTCGGCGACGGCGAAGGCCACCATCACCTGGGCCAACACCTCGGCCGGCGGCGCCGTGCGATGCACCTCCGCGATATAACGCACGGACACCGGGCAATCGCCCGCCGGCCCCAGCCGGCAATCCAGGCGCCGCCCGGCCACCTCCTCCATCCGATCCACCCGCCGCCGCGCCTCGGCCACAATCTCGTCCAGTCCGTGCCGCCGCAGCGCCGCCTCGCTCTCGGGCCCGGCATCGGCCAGTTCCAGCTCCCGCGCCAACACCTTGGCCCGATCCAGCCCCAGGCCCAGGATCAGCTCCAGATGGCTCACCTCCTGACGGGCATTGCGCTCGACCACCTCGGCCAGCATCCGCCCGTACCGCCGCCCGCTGACCGCCGCGATCCGCCCGAACACCCCGAAGAAATGATCGTGCCGCGCCCCCGCATCCGGCATCGCCGCGGCCGCCCGCAACGACCAGGCATCCACCAGTTCGCCCCGGCTGACGAGCCCCTCCTCCAATGCCCGCCGCAACGCCGGCGACCCATCACAAGGCGGCGCCGAAAGAAACGCCGACTCCGGATCGATACACAACCCATCCGCCAACGCCCAATCGACATACCGCTCCGGATACACCGCCCCGCTCAGATGCGTATGCAGATCGGCCCCCTTGGGCATGGCCTGGAGGAACATGCGGAGGTCGGGCGGGTGATTGCTTACGGCCTCGAAGATTCGGGCCGTGGTGGTGGCATTATCTGTTTCGGGGGAGGAGGAAGGGGAGTGGGGGAATGCGGTGCAGCCAGCGGCCAACAAGACACAGCCAGCCAGCGCTATGAGCCGGTGGAGTCGTGTCATCCTCCAAACACCACGCCGTCTGTGCTATGTCAGCGTAACAGGAGTCACATCAGTGGTTTCCTGTTGACGCAATAGTTATACCTTTGCTCTCAATAACCGTTTTCAGCATTGCTGAATACTCAGCTTTCACCCCAATCATTTCTTCAATTTGACGCCAGAGAAGTTTCTTTAGTACCGAATTTTTTTGAGACAAAAAACGCTCAATCAGATTGCTAAACTCCTCTAGCTTTTCCACTTTACGCTCTACTAGATTTTGTCGCTTAAGGTTATTTAATTCCAGTATTCGTATAGTAACCTCAGCACGGTTGTTAGCACATTTCCAGAATACTAAAGGACCCTGGTGATCAAGCAATCCTTCAACGTCATCCCTATATGGGTCTAGAAACTCATTACCTTCTTCATAATAATCATTTTTTCTTCTATTGCATTCTCTGCAAGCAATTCACTAGTGTCCGGTTAAATTATCGAACAAATTCAATTGGTTATTGATT
>NZ_APNM01000030.1:0-5504 GCF_040361335.1 Salinisphaera sp. PC39
CTCCTGATTGCCGTGGCGTTGGCAACATACGAGGGCCAGGGTGAGGGGGCGAGCAATCATCCCGTCCCTTGACGCCACCACCACCCGACGGGTTTAATACGCGCCTCCCACCGACCCCTCAGCGGTCACGGCCGGGTAGCTCAGTTGGTAGAGCATGCGACTGAAAATCGCAGTGTCG
Source organism: Salinisphaera sp. PC39 (assembly GCF_040361335.1). NCBI lineage: Bacteria > Pseudomonadati > Pseudomonadota > Gammaproteobacteria > Salinisphaerales > Salinisphaeraceae > Salinisphaera > Salinisphaera sp. PC39. The sequence continues at coordinate 179 of NZ_APNM01000030.1, forward strand.
GCAGTTCGATTCTGTCCCCGGCCACCATTTCATAACCCGCCAAACCGACCCCGATACACGGGCGTATTCGCGCCTCCGAAAGAGGGCCGACGGGTCTGAATAGGGCCTGAGCCCGAGGCCTGTCTGTTCCCTCACTGGCTGGCTGGTCTAGTTGGCCGCGACTGCTATCGGTTCACGCCCGGGAGACTCCACTTGATGCTCTTGACTCATTAATCTTCTAAAATTACTATTTATACTCTGCGTGCCGGTGGAGTTCGTGATGATGAAGATCGACATTGATTTCGAGGTGTTCAAGGAATTGACCATGCTGCGTGAAAGCGAGGAGGTGACGGAGAACCAGGTTATACGGCGTCTTCTTGGTCTGGATGAGGAAGCTGGGCCAATGAGAGCATCAAAATCTGATGGGGTAGGAGACGAGGAAGGAATACCCTGGGTCGTGAAGAACGTCTATTTCCCTCACGGGACGCAGTTTCGAAAGGTCTACAAGGGCCGTGAATACCTTGGCACCGTCAAGAATGGAGCTTTGGAGCTTGAGGGCAAGCGTTACACCTCGCCCTCAGCGGCTGCGGTTTCAGTGACGGGCATCAATACCAATGGCTGGAGATTCTGGGAGTGCAAGAGGCCATCCGAGACAACCTGGCGATTGATGGAGACATATCGCACATGAGTCGCGTACTCGCGGACAGCATGCGCGATACCAAGCCGACTATCGATCGGCAGCGGCTCGAGGTACTCTTTCTGCGAGTAAATCGAGTACCAGTCGCGCAAAGCCTTCCTTGATGCGCTCGTTTTCGAGTACGCGTTCCGAAAGGCTGCCGTCGGCGTCTATTTGGTCGAGCACGGCGTCCACCACGGCCTTGGGGTAGTCGCCGCGCATGACTTCGTCAACCGGGTTGTTTTCGATCTGGGCCATAACCGCCTCGTTGCCGCGGATCGAATCGGCGATGTTTCGCGCGAAACGGAGCTGGTGATCGTCGGAAACGTCGGCGCCGAACAGCTCGTTGAGCCGGTTGATCAAATCCTCTAGACGCTCTTTCTTCGCGTCGCGTGGCTGCGCGGTGCCGATTTCGCCGGGCGGTTTTAACCGGTAGTCGCCACGTTCGTCGCCAAGGCCGAGCCGATGCTCACCCTGCTTGGTCAGCCGGTAATGCGTCAGCTGCAGTTCGGACAGGTCGATATCGTCCTCATCCACGCGTTCATCGCGCAGCAGCGGATGCAGGTGCTTGGCGAAGACATCCAGTCGCTCGAGTTCGTGATCCTCGAAGTCCACGATCTGGGAGATGAATTCGTAGAAGCGCACGAAGGTCGCCAGGTTCTTGCGGAACAGGTCCAGCGCGTCCTTCTGCTCGCCCAGCTCCTTGAGTTCGTGCTCGGCGCGCTGCGCACCGTGGTCGTTACCGGCCTCGCGCGCTCGTTTAAGTTCTTCCCGCCACGTCAGGATGCCGTCCCGGATGGTCTTGTAGCGGTCCCGGAAGCGATCGCGCGCGGGCCGGCAGAATCTGGTCAGCTCGCTCTGGCGTCCTCGGGGATCGAAGAAAGCCTTTGCGAAGGCCTCGACCTCTTCCCAGCGGTAGATGCGCTCTTCGTCGAGCTTGCGTTGTAGCTCGTAGACCTGATTCGGATCGGAAACGGATTCAAGCTCCGCGGTGGCATAGTAGGGCTCGAAGGCTTGGCGCACGTCCTCGGGATCGTTGACGAAGTCCAGCACGAACGTCGTGCCGCTCTCCTTGCCGGGGAAGGTGCGGTTGAGCCGGGATAGCGTCTGCACGCAGTCCACGCTCTGCAGTTTCTTGTCCACGTACATGGCGCAGAGCTTGGGCTGGTCGAACCCGGTCTGGAACTTGTTGGCCACGAGCATGACGTTGTACTCGTCCGTGTCGAAGGCCTCGCGCATGTCGCGGCCGCGCAGGTCCGGGTTGAGTAGTCGGCTGGTTTCGGAGACTTCCTCGGGAATATGCTCGTCGGGACCGACCGTGCCGGAAAAGGCCACGAGGGCGTGAACGTCGTCGTAGCCGTGCTCGCGGGCATAGGCATCCAGGGCGAGTTTGTAACGCACGGCTTCCTTGCGCGAGCTGGTGACCACCATGGCCTTGGCATGGCCGTCCAGCAGGTGGGCGACATTGTCGCGGAAGTGCTCGACGATGGCCGCCACCTTCTGGCCAATGTTGACCGGATGCATCTTGATCCAACGGGCGATCCGGGTGGCGGTGCGGCGCGCGTCGACTTCTTCCTCGCCGCGCGGATGGGCCAGGCGGTAGGCGGTGTTGTAGCTGATGTAGTTCTGCAGCACGTCGAGGATGAATCCCTCCTCGATGGCCTGGCGCATGCTGTAGACGTGAAAGGCTTCGGGCTTGTTGTCGTCGCCGGGCTCGCGCCCGGGATCGGGTAGCCGCCCGAACAACTCCAGGGTCTTGGCCTTGGGTGTGGCGGTGAAGGCGTAGTAGCTGATGTTCGTTGAGGGCTTGCGGGCGGCGACGGCCGCGTCCAGCACGTCCTCGGAGGTCAGCTCTTCCGTCTCCTCGCCGGACGGCAGACCGGCCAGGAGGGCGCGCAGCTTGTTGGCGCTGGTGCCGGTCTGGGAGGAATGGGCCTCGTCGGCGATAACGGCGTAACGCTTGCCGGCCAGATCCGGCCGCTCGTCCAACAGGCCGAACAGGGACGGAAAGGTCTGCAGCGTGACCACGATGATGGGCGTCTCGGCGGCCAGCGCTTCGGCGAGCTGCACGGATTTGCTGTCCTGGCCCTCGTCGCGCGAGATCGGCCGCACCACGCCATCGGCGTGCTCGAACTGGTAGATGGTCTCCTGGAGCTGGTCATCCAGCACCGTGCGGTCGGTGACCACGATCACCGAATGAAAGACCTGCCGGTCGTTGTCGTCGTAGAGCGAGGCGAGCTGGTGGGCGGTCCAGGCGATGGAATTGGATTTGCCGGAGCCGGCGCTGTGCTGGACCAGGTAACGCTCGCCGGGGCCGGCCTCACGGGTGGCGGCGAGGAGTTTATTGACCACATCCCACTGATGAAAGCGCGGAAAGATGAGCTTTTCGACCGTGTATCGCTTGCCGTGGAAGTCCTCCTTGGTCTCGCGCTCCAGGTGCAGGAAGCGGCCCAGGATGTTGAGCCAGGCATCCGGCTGAAAGACGCGTTTCCAGAGATAGGCGGTATCGTAGCCTTCGGGATTGGGCGGGTTGCCCGCACCACCGTCCTCGGTGCCCTGGTTGAAGGGCAGGAAGGTCGTGTCCCGGCCCAGGAGTCGGGTGGTCATCGCCACTTCGAACTGGCTGACCGCAAAGTGCACCAACGCGCCGCGCTTGAAAGTCAGCAGCGGCTCCTCGCGCTTGGTTGTCGGGTCCTTCGGTGGCCGGTCATGGCGGTACTGACGAATGGCGTTGGCCGCCGATTGCTTGAACTCGCTTTTCAGCTCCAGCGTTGCCGTGGGCAGGCCGTTGACGAACAGGACTAGGTCGAGGCGCGGGTTGTATTTGTCCTCACTGGATCGAGCATGGGGCGAATAGGACAGCTCCGGCACCGCACGCAGGCGGTTGGCCTCGTAGCGGGCCAGCGTATCCGGGTTCATGCCGTGCTCGGGTCGAAACCCGCAAAGTCGTATGCGAGCACCGCGATCCTTGTAGCCGTGGCGTAGCACGTCGAGGGTGCCGCGTTGCTGTAGCTGACGGGCGAGGTTATCGAGGAACTTGGTCTCGGTGTCCTGTGGGTAGTGCTTGGCGAATTTCGCCCACTGCTCGGGATAGGCTTCCCGGAAGAAGCCGAGAGCATCCTCGGAGTACAACGCTCGTTCACGATCGTAGGCGCTGGACTCGCCGCGCAGCCAGCCGTGCGCGGTCAGGTGCGCGAGGATGTCGTTCTGGAATTGGATCTCGCGGGCATCCGCCATGTCGCTACTCGTCCTGTGCCAGTCCAATCAGGGGATTGGCTTGCCTGAGTGTTTCTGCACTTGTCCCTCGAGGGCGACTGACTCCGCGTCGATGTCCTCCGGCACCAGGCCGGTCACGGTTGCCAGAGTTTCCCGAGGCGTTTCCTTCTGCGCCTCGCGCAGTCGTCGTACATACCGATTTATGACCTGGGAGACACCGAGGGAGTGCCGCGCCGCATAAGACTTCAGGAATGCCGCGTCTTCCTCGGACAGGCAAACTGTCAAAAATGTCTCCGGCATCTCTATCGTCCAGTCTCAGCCGCGCGACCGGAAAAGACACGCATGAGTGATCGATTGCATGTGCCTCCATGCTTGACTTGCCGTCCTGCTAGCCACATTATCTACACAGCGGATTGGGAATGCCCGATCGGCAAAAGGCCCCGGCGAATGCGTCGGGGCCTTTTGCTTTTCAGCGTCCCTTAGGGATAGCACTTCAGTCCCCAACCATCCACTCGCCCATCCGGGGCGCGACGCAGTTTTCTCGCGATCGTATCGTAGGCCCGATTCGGTTGTTCGGGATGCAAAATATGGCGGCCGATCGGTCGTGCCACCATATCCGCCAGTTGCAGGCCGCTGGAATTGACCGCCTTGCTTGCCAGAACCAAAGCGAGCGAGTCGTTCATCCCTTCCAGATGCGTCTCGTCCAGGATACGCCGGAACTCCAACTCGAGCGCGTCATCCTCCTTGTGCCCGCGCCGTTCGAACACGACGTGCGTCTTCCACCCTCGTTGACCGCGGCTTTGCAATTCCATGAACACGCGTTCCAGGCCGAACTGCATGGCGACGTGATACGGGTTGCCATCGGAGCCGCGTCGCTCGGCGAATTGCTGTTTCCGGATACAACTCGATACAACCGTGAACGGGGCACGTTCAACGAGTATGCCCAGATCCGAGAGGAAGGGACCTCGCAGATTCGGGTTCAATAGAAATTCAAACGGGTGGCGGGACTTGCGGATTTCGGCCTCGTGCAGGATGACCATGTCATGGCCGAAGTGCTTGAACTTCAATTCCTGCACCGCCGGGACGACCTGTTCAAGATAGGCCCGCTTCTCGAAGATGCAGAAGGCCAACACGAATACGGGATAGTCGGGATTGATTGTGCGCAGGCCGTGGTCCCCGCTCTCATCGACATAGACGATGTAATCGCTGAAAGCGGCCATCCGGTCTCAAGCGCTGTAGTGGGCGCGCTCTTCGGCAGCCTGCAACAGTTGATCGCCGCGTTCCTCGGTTTCGTTGGCCGATTGCGGTGGTTGCCAGTCGCGGACGTCGATCTTGCCGGTAACGGCGGCGGAGATGAGAGCGGTTCGGTGTTCGCGTAGATAAGAAATTAGATCCACTACGTTGTTCTCTAGCTGTGTAAACGCACCACATTGTTCACGTTAATGGGCAGCCGGC
>NZ_APNM01000031.1:0-3414 GCF_040361335.1 Salinisphaera sp. PC39
GTCGACCTCGCCCGCCGCCATCAGCGAGCCCACGGTGCTGTCGGTGATCGATCAAGTGGACCAGAGTCACCAATAGTATCCAATGCCCAATTGCACCAGATCAGCTCCTGACCGAGTGTAGCCAACTCGCAAATCACTTTTGGCATCGATTTGCCAGCGCATGCTTATACCAACGGATGTATCTTCAACGAGTTCGCCGTCTAGAGAAACGCCATGGCGTAGCCTTAGACGGATATCATGTTGATCCAGCGACCTTATATTGGCGAGCATCGATACATAACCTTGAGCGTACCCTTCGCCCCGACGGTCGTTTTGCAGCGCGCCACCCAGATAGAGGCCCACCAAACCTCGTTGGCCCATGTGTAATGTCCGGCCTAAGCCACCTTGCAGACGGAACACGAGGCAGTCCTCTAGACAACCCGCTTGTTGCCGCTCTAGTCCTGCGGTTAACCGCCATGCCTTGCCCCGGTCTCCGGGAAGGCCGGTGGATGAAGAATTGACGCTTTCTATGTGTATTAGGTCGATGTTGTGTATACGCAACGCGTCACCGTACCAAGCGACTTCTGCATCCAACATCGAAAGGGCGGAGTGTGGGACATGTCCCGCCGTGGCATCCAGAGGATCGTAATAAGCGGGGCGTATGCGCAGGGTCAGACCACGACCAAGGGTGCTGTCATGAATGATGCTCGCCTGTAGGTAGCTAGGCGCGCGACCCTCGTGCGGAGCGGTAGGACGTTGGGCGGGTGTGCGCGCATCTTTCTGCGGCGGCAGGGCAAAGCGTGCATCCAAAACCTTGCGATACCCTTTGCGCACCGGGTGTTCCGGCAGCATCTCATCTTCAAGTCGGTATCGATAGTAGTCAATCAAGGTAGCGAGCACATCCGTGCGTTCGGCTACCGGCAGCGCCTGGAATTCAGCCTCATCCAGATAACCCGGGTCATGAACAATCCTAGAAACGATTTGTTTTGCCTCGGGATCCAGGGCCTTAAAGCTGGCGTAAAAGCGTGATTGACGAGACGGCCGATAATGAACGGCTGCAACCAAGGGTTTCCCGTGTCGGCGGCTACGTGCCAGGTTCCGAATGACGCTTTGGGGAATCGTCCATGGGCGCTGCTTGGGGGTCAATGCGAGCCCTTCTATTACCTCTAGTATTTCCGCCATGCGGTAAGCACAGTTCTCACGAAAAAAATAATAAGGAAACTTCTTGCCTATCAGTTCCCAGGCATGGGCAGTGATTAAGTCGACCTCCGCCTGTTTCAGCCTGAGTTCATATTCCCAGAGATCGCGCTGTTCATGTTCGCCGTAGTTGTGGTTGTGCTGAAAATACTCGATGTGGCTAAAACCACCATCATAACCACCGAACACGCCGTTCAGTATGTATGAAACCGGGTCGACCTGATCCGGGACAATAGCCCCATAGTTAACGCTGACATCGAGCAGATCGGCGCTGTGGCTCGTCTGCGGCGCATTGAATTTCAGGAGTAAATGACCGTAATAGGACGCTGGATTAGACAAATAGCCGGTCACGAACACGACGCTGATGGAACGGGTGCCTTCCGCTCCATTCCACTCCTCAAATGTGGTGCAATGAATGGTGGGAATGCTCGTTTTCTTCATGGACAGGTTGCGTCGCAACCAAAGCCACCGCGCTGGGAAACGGCATTGCGCATGCTGATTCGGATCGTCCCCAGTAACGGGCGCAAGCATCGCTTGCAAGGTGGCCACCAATTCGGCCCGTGGATCCACTCTGCCTTTGTCCGCCAGGAAGAAGCTGTCTGAGACGACTTCGCTGCGGTACCCGCTGGAGGTATCTTGATTGGTTTCGTAGTGAACCAATCGTAACCAAGCACTCTCCTCGTGCAGCTTTTCGGTTTGCAATGTCGTCAGAAACCTTTCGGTATCTGCGCTTGCCGCTGCCGAGAAGACCAATATCGCCAATAGGAGATGATTCGCTTGGTTACTGCGCATGAGTGAGGCAATAAAACGCCGCCGGACGGAGAATCCCCATCCGGCGGCACCATGCAGGAAAGGCCGTGCCCGATAACTCTAGGAGGTACAGGCTTGCGCGAAGTCGCTATCGACCCGATTAGTCAGAATCTGGTAGTAGTTCTCGGCCTTGTCCAACCTGGAGCGTTGAGCATAGCCGTCGGAGGTGATCATATGGGCCACTTGCGGGCGAATAGCCGATACGACCTCGTCATGCGAAGCCGTGTTGCAACCGTAGATTTCCAGCATGGAGACCAGGTGCTCGCCCTGCCCATGCGCGGTCTCCTCGATTACGTTGTCGTACATATCGTTGATGAAGTGGGCGACCTTGGCCCTCTTGCCATTACAGGTTTCCGGGCTAGCGGTAGCTGAAGTAACAGCCGTGGTACCGACATCCCATATCACGTTGGAGGTGACAGCCGCCCAATGAGTAGTCGGAAACAAGGCCGCGCCGATACCGCAATCGGAAAACGGATTGGGGCCACTGCCAACCTGCTGATCGTCTTCTGCGAGTGTTAGCGGACTAAACAAAATCAGCGATAACAGACTTATTGTAGTCACGGTATTTTTCACTATATCCATATATTACACTCCATTTTTCAAGGTTACGAATTAAATCAATCATGATGTAAAAGCACATCAAAATATGATGCTTATCTAACTGTACAAAAAAGAAATTTTCACAACGAGACCAGCCGTTAGAGGATATATCTAGCTGCAGATTTCACGCTCTAGAGTCTATTTTGACAGGTTTCCTTAATTATCGTGGCTCACAACAGCAAGGATGAAACTGTGCGCTTACATGTTCCAAGACTGGCCCCATTCTGGCCATGAAAAACGGATTTCGCTTTGAAAGGTCCGGACAAATTCCCCGCGTCAAGTCACGGACAGACATGAAGCTGCCGTCGACGAGCGAAGCCGCACCGGCCGACCGGTAGAGGGATAACTAAAGAGAAAAGAGATATGCGTGCAGTTCTGCCCTCCTTGGCGGACGATCCAGGCTTAAGGCTTGGGGGAACAATGCCGTTGCCCTGCGTCGCTCAGTCTGGGCGGTGCTTGTCACTAGCACTCCCAGCCTTACTCTGAATTCGAAATTAGGGCAATGGGAAAATCGATGTCAAACGCGATGCCGTGAGTAAACGCCTATTTGTCGTCACGCCAAATAAAAACAAAAAGTTACGGCAGCTAGTGGAACAGGGCTATGTGATTACGATGGCCAGCCTAGCGCACCCATTTTTCCCACATCGTCCCGATCGGAGACACCGGCATCCAGTATCCAGCCATTGATCAGCGCCGCCGGCGTGACGTCGAAGGCGGGGTTGTAGACCGGCGCGTCAGCCGGGCTCCACTCGACCCGGCAATAGGGGCCGGCGACGCCGCGCAGTTCCACGGGGTCCCGCTGCTCGATGGGGATGGCGGCGCCGTCGG
>NZ_APNM01000032.1:0-2413 GCF_040361335.1 Salinisphaera sp. PC39
TTTTCGTAGGCGCTCAGATCCATGTGTTCGGAGACCAGCAGGTCGTTGCGTGCCAGGAACTTGGGCTTAAAGAACGACACCAGCAGCGGCAGGATGATCAGTGCCATGATCATGTTGATCATCATGATCCCCGACAGCAGCAGGCCCATCTCCGCCACGAACTTCAGCTCCGACAGGAAGTACCACGGCAGGATGCCGATCAGCATGATCGTCGCCGTGAACGCGATCGCACGGCCCGTGGTCGTGATCGCCTCGGTCACGATCGCCTTGTAGTCGCCCTCCAGGTGATCGTACTCGTCGCACATGCGCGCCAGCAGGTAGACACCGTAGTCGATGCCCACGCCGACACCCACCGCCGCCACCAGCAGCGTGTTGATGTCCAGGCCGATGCCCATCGCCGACAGTGTCGCGATGATCGCGAAGTTCGACATGTTCACCGGCACCAGCAGCATCAGTCCCGCCACCATCGACCGGAAGCCGATCGCCGACAGCGTGAACATCAGCAGGTTCAGGAAGAGCACGATCTCCCAGTAGTTGGCCTGCACGGTCTCGTTGATCGCCTGCTGCAGCGCGATCGTGCCCGTGCCCAGGCGCACCGTGAAGTTCTCGTGGTCCTTGCCCACTTTCTCCACGGCTTCCTTGGCCGCCGACAGCGCCGCGTCCACCGTTTCCTGCTTGTTGTCCTGGTACCACAGCGACACGGTCGCGTTCTGCTGCTTGATGTCCACTACGTGGCTGTAGGCCTTCGGGCCCGTGCCCATCAGGGCCGCCGAGCCCGCCGCCTGCGTCGCCCGGTCGGTGGTGTCCAGCGGCGCCCACCGCGGGTCGCCGCCGTTGTACAGCCGTGTCGATTCACGCAGGTAGTCCGCGAACGATAGCGTCGCGCGCGGCGGGATCGGCTCCGAGCGTTCCATGTGGTCCTGGATCGCCAGCATCGTGTGCACCGCGTCCGATTTGCGCGCCGTGCGCTCCAGACTCTCGGTCTCCTTCGATTCCAGCACGATCTCCAGGGTGTTCACGCCCGGAAAGTGGTCGTTGATCGAGCGCACCGCTTCGTTGAATTCGGAGTCGTACCACAGCAGGCCCGAGCCTTCGACCGGGTTGCCGTACTTGACCTTGGCGCCGTAGTAGACGGTGACCGCTCCCACGCTGATCATCACCAAGGCCGTCACCCAGGCCACCCGGCCCGTGGTGATCTCCGACAGCCAGCCCAGCAGCTTCGCCATGAGCTGGTGCACCCCGCCGGATTTCTTGCCGTCGCGGCCCACGATCGCGTCCAGGTTGCGCGGCGTCGGCATGTACGACAGCACCAGCGGCGCCAGCAGCGCCGAGGTCGGGATCAGGATCATCGCCCAGAACCCCGAGAAGGCCGCAAAGCGCTGCATCGCCGGTACCGGCGCGATCATGATCAGCAGGATCGCCAGCGAGTCGGTGATGATCCCTAGTACGCCCGGGCCCATCATCACCCGCAGCGCCAGCTCGCCCGCCTTGTCCTTTTCCTTGACGACCGACAGGATCTCGTAGAAGCGCTCGGTGTATTGCACGGTGTGCGAGAACGCCCGCGCCACCAGCAGTAGCGGCACCAGCAGCAGCAGCGGCTCTACCGCCAGATTCAGCCAGCCCGCGAAACCGAAACCCCAGATCGCCGAGAACACGCCCGTCACCGCCGGCGTCACCACGCCCGCGATGTTGCGCATGTACAGCGCCAGGGCCAGGAACAGCGCGCCGATGGTCACGCCGAAGATCCACATCATCTGGCTCTGGTAGCGATACACCCAGCCGATCAGCGCCGGCTCGCCCGCCAGATACACCTCGTGGTCGGCGTCGCGCGCTTCGCGCACCAGCCCCTGCACGTATTCGAAGGTCTCGCCGAAGTTCAACCGGTGCTCGATGAAGGTCGCTTGCACCAGCGTCGCCGTGCCGTCGCCCGATACCAGGAAACCGCGCGCGTTCGGGGATCGCTCCACGCGCTGCTTGAAGTCTTCCAGTTCCGCCTTGCCCGTCGGCACCGAGTCGCCCATCAGCGGGCGCATGTCGATGCCGTACGGCGTCGCTTCCGCGTAACGCGCCTTCGAGGTCGTGATCGACAAAACCTGGTCGTGGTCCACCGCCGGCGCCAGGTCGATGTCCCGCGTCATGTCCCACGTCTTCTGCAGCGTCGCCTCGTTGTAGATGTCCCCGTTCTTGTTCTTGATCATCACCGTCATCGTCAGCGGATTGCCGAAGTTCGGGTGATCACGGAACACCTCCGCGTACGGGTGACCCGTCGGCAACAGGTCCGAAAATATCGTCTTGACCTGTACCTTCGGCAGCCCCGCCGCAAAAAACGCCGTCGCCAATAACACCAGCAGCCACGCCGCGATGCGGTGGCGAAACATCCAACTGGCTACGGAATGACGGATATTACCCATTG
>NZ_APNM01000033.1:0-1412 GCF_040361335.1 Salinisphaera sp. PC39
AGGAAGGCGACAAGGTTGCCGAGGGCGATGTGATCTGCGTCCTGGAGGATGCGGGGACAAGCGGCGAGGAACAAGCGGAAAGCAAGCAGGGCGAAGCGCCGGCGAGCGAGCCGGCACCCGCGCAGGAACCGCAGGCATCCGAAGCGGAACAGGCCCCGGCCGCCGAGCCGACCCCCGAACAACCCGAAACCCGAAACGCGAAACCCGAAAAAGCCCCCGAAAAGCCGGTCCCGACGGCGGCGCCCGAAGGACGCCTGCCGGCGGTCGACGAGGGCGCCTTCGCCAAGGCCCACGCCTCGCCCGCGGTGCGCAAGTTCGCGCGCGAACTGGGCGTGGACCTGGGCCGGGTCGAGGGCAGCGGACCCAAGGGCCGGATCCGCAAGGAGGATGTCCAGGGCTACGTGAAGGGCGCGGTGCGCCGGGCCGAGAGCGCGCCCGCGGGCGGCGGCGATGGCCTGCCGGCCCAGCCGGAGGTCGATTACGGCAAGTTCGGCGAGGTCGAGACGGTGCCGATGTCGCGCATCCGCAAGCTCTCGGCGAAGCACCTGCACCGAAGCTGGCTGGTGGTGCCGCACGTCACCCAGTTCGACGCCGCCGACATCACCGACCTGGAAGCCTTCCGCAAGGACCAGAAGGCGCGCGCCGAGCGCGAGGGCGTCAAGCTCACCCTGCTCGCCTTCCTGCTCAAGGCCGCCGGAGCGGCCCTGGAGGAGTTCCCGGACCTGAACAGCGCCCTGGCCGCGGACGGCGAGAACCTGATCCGCCGCAAGTTCTGCCACATCGGCGTGGCGGTGGACACCGAGGGCGGCCTGGTGGTGCCGGTGATCCGCGACGTGGACCGCAAGAGCGTGTTCGAGATCGCCGCCGACCTGGGCGATGTCAGCGAGCGGGCCCGCGCCGGCAAGCTCAAGCGCGAGGACCTGGAGGGCGGCTGCTTCTCCATCTCCAGCCTGGGCGGCATCGGCGGCACCGCGTTCACGCCCATCGTCAACGCCCCCGAGGTCGCGATCCTGGGCGTCTCCCGCGCCGAGACCAAGCCGGTCTGGCGCGACGGCGAGTTCGTGCCGCGCCTGATGCTGCCGCTATCGCTGTCCTACGACCACCGCGTGATCGACGGCGCTGTCGCCGCCCGCATCACGACGTTCCTGTCGGAAGTCCTGGGCGATATCCGCAAGCTTTTGCTTTGATTGATGAACCACAGAGACACAGAGGACACAGAGCATAAAAGCGGTGAAAAGAGCCGGGTGGGAGCAATGACGCTTTGGCTCCGGCATCTCCGTGACTAACGACCCAATTCACTCTGTGTGCTCTGTGTCTCTGTGGTTAGGAAAAAGGCGATCTTATGACGACTGAGGTCAGGGTTCCGGACATAGGCGACTTCGACGCGGTCGAGGTGATCGAGGTGCTGGTGT
>NZ_APNM01000034.1:0-1323 GCF_040361335.1 Salinisphaera sp. PC39
CACTAGTGTCCGGTTAAATTATCGAACAAATTCAATTGGTTATTGATTTCCGGCTGTTCGGGTGTGTAATCCGAATCCGTAAGTACCTGTTCAATGGGAAGTTTCTCGAACAGGGTCAGCGAGAAAATCTGTAGCAAAGTGTAGAGCGAGGCCTCGAGCGCGAGGCGCTTTTTGACGATGGCCACCAGGACATAGACCGACACCGCGATCCAGATTTGCGACTTGACGGCGTTCTCCGAGGTCCCGAAAAACCGCTTGATGCGAAGATGCTGCTTGATCCATTTGAAAAACAGTTCGATCTGCCAGCGACTCCTGTAGAGGGCGCACACGGTGGGCGCCGGCAGCAGGAAGTTGTTGGTCAAAAACACCAGCGTCTTGCCGGACTCGGGATCGGTGAAGCGGATTCGACGCAAACGACTTGGGTATTTGCCGGCACTGTAAACGCCGTTGAGCGCAATAGTCTGGTCGCAGACCAAACCGGTGCTGCGGTCGACCGGGGACGAGTAAAGGCGTCGCGCGTCGAGGTTCGACTTGGCGCGGGTCACGAAGAAGGCGCCGGCCAGATGCAGGGTGTGCAGTCGCTGGAAATCAACATAGGCCCGGTCCATGACGTAGATCGTCCCGGGCTCGGGCAGCAACATATCCAGGACATTGACGTCGTGGAGCTTGCCATCCGAGACATGGATGAAGCTGGGGATATTGCCGCGCAAATCCAGCAGCGTATGCAGCTTCACCGCCGCCTTGGTCTGGCGAAAAGGCGCCCAGGGAAACAGCGACAAACACAGATCGATCGTGGTCGAGTCCAAGGCATAGGCGGTGTGGGCCAATTCCAGACCCAGACTGTCGTCGGCGTACAGCCGACGTGCCTGGGCCATCAGCCGTTGGGCGAATTCGGCATAGATACGCCAGTCGCGCCGGGCGTTGGCGTCGGCCAGCGTGGTGCGCTTGATCTCGTGGCGAAAGCCCATGTGATAGAGCTTCGAGGACTGGGCCGCCAGGCAGACCTCGATGTCGCGCAAGCTCTCCCGCCAGGTCAGCTGGGCGAACGCCATCACCCGGAATTGCTCGGTACAACGCAACGACTTGGCGTAGCGGTTGCCGTCGTAGCGGGTCACGATCCGGGCGAAGGTCGTCCACGGCAAAAAGTCCATCAACTGGGCGAACAGGGGCTTGCCGGCGTTCATGGCGGGCTCCGGGGTGAAACCCGAGAGACTGCCCGAGCGCCGATTCGCCGGCCAAATCGACACCACCCATTTTCACAGCTAACCTGCTGTTAGCTATGGGATTATCTTGCATGACTCAAAGATTCCCCGGACAGCAGTG
>NZ_APNM01000035.1:0-1092 GCF_040361335.1 Salinisphaera sp. PC39
CGTCGCCGGCACCGCCCGCGCCTCCTTCGCCGCCTACAACGACGACGCCGACGTCGACGCCCTCATCGAGGGCATGCGCAGCGTACAGCGGATTTTCGGCGCGTAGCGTAGAACGACGGCGATGGAACAGTTCGCCTAACGCCAATCGGCGCCGGTCAAATCGCCCAGCGACTGCCAGGGCACCGGTGTCTTCTGATCGTCAAGCACCGCAAAGGCATCATCGTATTTATCCACGCCCTTGTGCGATCCCATGAAATTGCCCACCCCGACGCGCTTGAACATATAATCGAGCTGATGCAGAAATTCGTGTATCAGCACGTTCTGGACCGGCTCCGGCTTGTTTTTCAGCTTGTCCAGCCAGCTATCCCAGGCCAAGGCCGTATACGGCGGCACCACTGACCAGGACAGCGCCATGGCGCCGGGCGCCGCCCAATCCGAAGGCAAGGTTCCCTCCTTAGCGAAAGCCTGACCCGCGCGACCATGATCGTATATGCGAATCACGCCGCAGGGGCGATGCTGGTCCAGCACCGGCTTCAAATCCTTCTCGCGGGCGAAGTAACCATAGCTGGCGTCCTTCTCGAACACCTCTACCGGCGGCGGAAAATCGACTCGGATGAAGCCGCAATAAAGCTCCAACTCCTGCCGCGAATACAAGCGACATGTATCGACGAAACGCTTGACCGCCTTTTCCGCGTCAGGCAACTCGCTATCGTCGCCATGGAAAATGACGGCAACATTCATGTGCAACGGCATACCACCTCCCTGTAACTGGATACGCTCCCAGCCCTTTTATAGCGCAATCCACCGCACCAGCACAGATCGCAATAGCATGGCGCTCGGAAAAGACTATTTGCCCTGCTCGACTCGCTGCCCACCGCTATAGCCACAGCGCCGATGTAAAACCACCACCAGCCCAATCGCGGGGAGTACCGCCCACAAGGCCATGCGCCACGACCTTCGTCATTAGATAGCTCATCTCTCCGGGATGCCGACAACATTCGGCACCGCCTTCATCTCGAAGACGCGACCCATGCCGCAATTATGCCGGCGTCGCCGTGCGCACCGGCCACCACTGCGCCATGCCCGGCATGG
>NZ_APNM01000036.1:0-1046 GCF_040361335.1 Salinisphaera sp. PC39
GCTAGATGTGACCTCTCAGTAGATTGTTCATCCGGGCCGCGTTCCTTGAAGCTGATGGGTGCTCAAATCCGTCAGACTTAAGGAGCGACCCGGATGAACACGCACAAGAATGCGCGACTGACCGTTCACGGTCGAGAGGTGCTGGTCCGTCGCGTGCTCGAAGACGGTCTGCGGCCGGTGGAGGTGGCCCAGGCGATGGCGGTGAGTCGGCGCACGGTCTACAAGTGGCTGAGGCGTTATCACGCCGAGGGGCGAGACGGACTGTTCGACCGGAGTTGCCGGCCCCATCGCTGCCCACACCGGCTCGATCAAGGACAACGCGCGCGTATCATCGGCTTGCGTCGTCAGCGTTGGATCTATCGCGCCATTGCGCACACGACCGGTGTGCCGGTGGCCACGATCGCCCGGATACTGCAACAGGCCGGGTTGAATCGGCTGTCGGCGCTGGCGCCGTCTCGCCCGGCCCAGCGCTATGAGTACGGCGCCCCCGGCGACTTGCTGCACCTGGATGTGAAAAAGATCAATCGCTTTGCCCGGCCAGGGCATCACGTGACCGGGGATCGACGCCACCAATCGCGGGGCGCGGGCTGGGACTATGTCCATGTCGCCATCGACGATCACAGCCGCGTGGCGCATGCCACGATCTGGCCGGACGAGACCGGCGCCAGCGCGGTCCGGGCACTGCTGGCCACACTGCGCTATTACCGGCGCCTGGGCGTGCGCTTCAAGGCCGTGTTGACCGACAACGGCGCCTGCTATCGATCACGCCTTTTTGCCAAGGCCTGCCGCCGGCTCGGCCTGGCCCATCGAACCACGCGGCCCTATCGACCGCGGACCAACGGCAAGGCCGAGCGCCTGATCCAGACGGCGCTGCACGAATGGGCCTACGCCCATGTCTACGACAACGCCGACCAGCGCGCCGCCTATCTGCCGTACTGGCTGCACGACTACAACTGGCATCGACCCCATGCCAGCCTGAATCATCAACCACCCATCAGCCGGCTGCCCATTAACGTGAACAATGTGGTGCGTTTACACAGCTAGAG
>NZ_APNM01000037.1:0-980 GCF_040361335.1 Salinisphaera sp. PC39
CGGGCGGCATTGTGCAGTAGCCGCCGATATTCGGCATCGCCCTGCTTGGTGAGTTTCTGGTGTCCGACGTGCCGGCCCGATTCGCGCACCCGGATATCCAGGCCCAAAAAGGCCACCAGGCTATCGGCCTTGGGAAAGGGGCCGCGGTGGTAGGCGAGCACCAGCGCAGCCGCCGACAAGGAACCGAGACCCGGGATGCTGCGGCAGCGCCGATAGGCGTGCTGCCAGCCGGCTTGGCGCAGCAGCTCGTGCACGCGGTGCTCCAGGGCGCTTTCCAAGGCCTCGAAGCGGCGCTGCACGGCCCGTATCTGACGGTCCACCCCCTCGACATCGGCCAGGCTCTGGGTCAGCAAGGTGCGCGCCCGGACTACCTGGGCTCGGCGCTTGAGCAGTTGCCAGGCTTGGCGCTGACCAGGCGGCGGCGGTGTCCAGGGCCGCAGCTCTGGCTCTTCGTGTGCCAGGTAGCGCGCCAGCAACCGGGCGTCGGCGCGGTCGGTCTTGTGACGCTGGCCGATGCCTTGGCGATAGTGGTGCAGTTGAAAGGGGTTGATCAGGTAGACCGTGATGCCGTGGGCATGGGCCTGCTCGACCAGCGCCTGATGATAGGGGCCGGTGGCCTCGACCGCCAGCGCAGCCGGGGCACTCTGGCGCCGCAGCCAGGCCCGGATGGCACCGGGCCGGTTGTCGATCGTGTCCCCCTCGCGGCGCTCGTGGTAGGCGATCTGAATGAAGCGGCTGTCCACGTCCGCGCCGATCCTGACGGGTTGGACTTGCTGTGCCATACTCAAAACCTCCAATCCGAACGGGTTGGATGCCGGGGACCCCCTTGAGCACAACCTCGCGATTCATCGGCAGTCTCGGCTGCTAGATTCCTCATCGGTGTTGAAGGGGGATGGGGCAATACTCTCCCGGTCTGTACCCGAGGTCAGAAAGCTAGGGTGTTGTCCCTCCATCCCCGGCAACTCTTCTCATGCTCCTGA
>NZ_APNM01000038.1:0-828 GCF_040361335.1 Salinisphaera sp. PC39
CAGGCGGAGCTCGACCGCCGAGGCAAGTGATGGTGGCGTTTATCGACGAGCACCGCGAGGTCTACGGTGTCGAGCCGATCTGCCAGGTGTTGCCGATCGCGCCGTCGACCTACCACGCGCACAAGGCCCGCGAGCGCGCTCCTAACCGTGCCCCGGCCCGGGTGCGGCGTGATGCCTGGCTCAAGGTCGAGATCGAGCGCGTGTGGCACGAAAACTTCCAGGTGTATGGGGTGCGCAAGGTCTGGCGCCAGCTCACTCGAGAGGGTTTCTTGGTGGCCCGCTGCACGGTCGAGCGGCTGATGCGGGAGCTGGGCCTGGCGGGCGTGGTGCGAGGCAAGGCGGTGAGAACCACTGTCCGGGATACGGCCCAGCCGTGCCCGCGGGACTTGGTCAACCGCGACTTCGCCGCGGACTATCCCAACCAGCTGTGGGTTTCGGATTTCACCTATGTGGCGACCTGGGCCGGCTTTGTCTACGCCGCCTTCGTGATCGACACCTATGCCCGGCGCATCGTCGGCTGGCGGGTGTCCCGCACGCCGCGCACGGACCTGGTGCTGGATGCCTTGGAGCAGGCTCTGTACGAGCGCCGGCTGTCCGACGACAACAGCCTGATCCATCACAGCGATCGCGGGGTGCAATATCTATCGATTCGCTACACCGAGCGATTGGCCGAATCGGAGATCGCGCCCTCGGTCGGCAGTGTGGGCGACTCCTACGACAATGCCCTGGCAGAGACGGTGATCGGGCTGTTCAAGACCGAGGTGATCCGCAAACGCGGCCCTTGGCGGAATCTGGAGGCGGTGGAATTCGCCACCCTGGAGTGGGTGG
>NZ_APNM01000039.1:0-679 GCF_040361335.1 Salinisphaera sp. PC39
ACCACGCCGATGCCGGGAATCTCGCCCAGGCGCCGGCACGGCTCGTGGGCTTGGTAGAGGGCCGTGAGCTGCTCGTCCAGCCGGGCGACCGAGGCGCGCAGCTGGCGCCATTCCTCGACCAGATCGACCAGCAGGGCCTGCACCGGCGGCGCCAGGGGTGCGTCGGCCTGCCGCAGCTCGGCCACCGTGCGCGACAGGGCCGCCGCCCCGGCCGGGGCCACGACACCGTATTCGCGCAGCAGCGCCCGTATCTGGTTGCTCACCGCCGTGCGCGCCGCCAGGCGGCGCTCTCGCAGGCGGTGCAGCAACTGGATTGCCTGCTGGGTCTCGGTCTTGATCGGCACCGGATGCAGCTGCCCGCAGCGCCAGGCTACCGCCAGGGCCTCGGCATCGGCGGCATCGGTCTTGTTGCCGGTGACAAAGCGGCGTACCCGACGCGGCGGCAACAGCACCGGAGCAAAGCCGCGGGCCCGCAGCCAGCGGCCCCAGAAGTGCGCCCCGCCGCAAGCCTCCATCACGACCGTGGCACCCGGCTGCGCCTCGCGCTCGAAAAAGCCCTGGAAGCGGGCCCGCGACAGCCGTCGCGTGAGTACACGCCGACCCTGTCGCGGGTAGCCGTGCACCTGAAACACCCGCTTTGCCAGATCCACCGTGTAAAACGTAATCTCGCTCATGGATG